>NZ_CP015207.1:1315000-1475000 GCF_002101375.1 Sporosarcina ureae
TGGGTCGTTAATGATCGCATCGAAAGCTGCACCAAACGTGGGTGCGACTGACGGGATTTTATCTACTACTTTATGTGGCACTTCTATTAGACTGACCGCCATACCTAAAACAGTGGTCATAATCATGCCATAGAAAATAGCGCCCTTGATCTTTCTACCCATCATAATAATCGTGATGACTAATCCGAAGATCGTTAGCAATGTAGGACCAGCTGTTAAATCACCCAAGCCCACTAACGTATTTTCATCTGCTACAATAATTTTGGCGTTTTGTAATCCTAGGAATGTAATGAACAAACCGATCCCTGCACCTACCGCAAATTTCAGCTGGGCTGGTATTGCATTTATGATAATTTCTCGTAATCCTGTCAATGAAAGAACTATAAAGATTAATCCAGAGAATAGTACTCCAGTTAATCCTGTTTGCCATGGTATACCATAAGTGAGCACTACCGTGAAAGCGAAGAATGCATTTAAACCCATGCCCGGTGCTAAACCAATCGGATATTTGGCTATCAAGCCCATAAATAACGTTCCAACTGCAGCTGCAAGCGCAGTAGCAACAAATACAGCGCCTTTATCCATACGCATGGAATCAGGCAGATCAGGTACAACGTCCAAAGATAACATAATTGGATTTACTGCCAAAATATATGCCATGGCTAAAAAAGTAGTAATTCCACCAATGATTTCGCGACGATAATTGGTGCCAAGCTTATCAAACTCAAAGTGTTTTTTCATTGTGACCTTCCTAACTCTCCTTATGTAAAAAGAGGCACGCGAAAAAATTCGCATGCCTCTTCTTTAATCCAATAGAAAATATATTTCTATTTAGGATCGTAGTCGAAACATTTACGGTGTTCCGGTAGAGACTTCTAGGCCATATTCCCAGCGTTATACGATCATATTCTGTTGTTTAACTTATTCCCACTCAATTGTGCCAGGTGGTTTCGCTGTAATATCATATACAACACGATTGACTTGATCAACTTCAGTCGTAATTCGAGTACTGATTTTTTCTAATACGTCGAAAGGTATACGAGCCCAGTCCGCTGTCATGCCATCTACTGAATGAACCGCTCTGATACCAATCGCATAGTCGTAAGAACGTTGTTCGTTACGCACACCTACACTGCGGATATTCGGTAATACTGCGAAATATTGCCAAATTGAACGATCGAGTCCAGCCTTTGCGATTTCATCACGTAAGATAAAGTCTGCATCGCGAACGATTTCAAGCTTATCTTCCGTAATTTCACCAAGCACACGAACCCCAAGTCCCGGACCTGGGAATGGTTGACGGTTAACGATTTCTTCAGGCAATCCAAGTTCTGCTCCTACCGCACGTACTTCATCTTTAAATAATGCGCGTAATGGCTCGATTAACTCGAAGTCCATGTCTTCAGGCAAACCACCCACATTATGATGAGACTTAATAGTTGCAGAAGTTGCAGTTCCACTTTCGATAATATCTGCATAAATCGTACCTTGCGCTAAGTATTTGATGCCATCTAATTTAGCTGACTCTTCATCAAATACGTAAATAAATTCATTACCGATAATCTTACGTTTTTGCTCAGGGTCTGTAACACCTTCCAACTTTTTCAAGAAGCGTTCTCGTGCATCTACTTTAATGAAGTGCATGCTGAACTGTTCACTGAAGGTCTTAACTACACTTTCGACTTCGCCTTTACGAAGTAATCCGTGGTCAACAAAAATACATGTCAACTGATTCCCTATTGCACGGTCGATCAAAGCAGCTACCACTGAAGAGTCAACTCCGCCACTTAGTGCGCAAAGTACTTTACGATCGCCAACTACCGAGCGGATCTTCTCTATTTCAATTTCAATGAAACGATCCATTGTCCAGTCGCCTGAAGCTTTACAAATTTCAAAAACAAAGTTACGCAGGAAATCTTTTCCGTTTTCTGAACGATAATCTTCGGGATGGAATTGAATCGCATAAATCTGTTGTCCATCATTTGAAGTCGCTGCAATATTGCCAGTGGAGTCTTTTGCAGATGCAGTAAAGCCTTCAGGTAACTCTGCAATATTAGCGCTATGGCTCACCCAAACATTTTGTTTGTCGGCTTGACCAGCAAACAATGTAGACGTCGTATCCACTGTCAACGTTTCTTCTTTGCTTTCGTTGCCTGTATTCTTTTCTATTTTTCCGCCTAAATGATCGACGATTACTTGAGCTCCATAACTGATGCCTAATACAGGAATACCTAATTCGAATATTGCTGGATCAATAGCATACGCTTTCTCGTCTCCAACAGATGCTGAACCGCCGGAAAGTACAATACCGACTGGATTCATTTTTTTAATTTCCTCAATTGTTGTTGTATGTGCGTGTAACTCACTATACACACCGAATTCGCGGATTGTACGCGTGAAGAGCTGATTATACTTACTGCCGTAATCGAGAACTACAATTTTTTCTTGTCCGGCTAACACAGGAGCATTTGACAACTAATCCACCTCTTCCAATTTTTTAATACCATTTCACGCCTCAACTACAAAAGACGCGTTAGAAAGTCAACTTTCCACGCGTCTTTTCCATCAAAGAATCCAGGTACTGCTATTCGATGATAGCTGACGTTCGTTAGCGCAAGAAATGTCGAGGATATTTCTTGCATCATCCGCTCTATATTTTACGCATATTTCGCTAAAAAATCAACAAGTTGTGCTAATAATTAAATCTTCCCACACTTCATTCAACTTATCCCAATCTTGGGATTGCCAATTGTTTCCGTAAATCCCCATTTCATACGCGCGGGTCAAGGTGGTCATTCGGTCTCCTCCATATCGTCCATCCACAAGTATTGCATAGTTGGTAAGTGTCATTGCGGTATCCTTTGGCAAGCCGGTACGCGCTAGTTGTTGTAATAACTGTGCAAATTGCTGTTCGAATTTCACGCGGCCATTCGGTAGTTTCCTCAATTGTTTTATACGCCATTTCGGTAACCAATTGCTTCTCTTGCTATATAGTACGACACCCGTCGCTACTATCAACACGAGTAGCGATGCATAAAGCCACCATTGACTGAACAACCACGCAAACTTTTGTTTGAACGCGTCGAATGCAGGCGAACCTTTTGTTTTCTTAGGAAGTTCTTTCTCTTTTTCCACTTCCGGTTTCTCGGCTTTTTTAATTTCCTCTTGTTCAGGACTTTCATTGGAAATATTGAATTCAATCTCTGTCGGATGTGTAAAACCTATCGTCGGCTCAAACGGCATCCATCCTATTTCAGGAATATATGCTTCCACCCATGAATGAGCTTCATCATTCGTCACGCGATAAACATTTTTCCCCGATGCTTTAAACGCCATTTCCCCAGGTGCAAATCCTTTTACCCAGCGCGTTGGTATATTTGCCGACCTTAGCATGACGGCCATGGAAGTAGAGAAATTATCACAATAGCCCTTTTTCGTGTCGAATAGAAACTGATCCACATAGTCCTGATCCTCATCGGGTACCGGAACATTTTGGGTCTCATAAACAAAACCGTTCTTTTTAAAGTATTGCTCTACGGCTTTCACTTTGTCATAGACTGCGGTTTCATTTTCTGTAATCGATAAAGCGAGTTCCTTCACGCGTTCCGGTAATTCATCCGGAAGTTGCAAATAGCTTTCCAAATCCTCCTGAACCGTCTCATAGTTCACCATCTCTGCTTTCTGCAAATCTGACATAGTGTATGTAGGTTCTACAAACTCCATTTCATACTGTTCAATTTTCTCCTGCAGACCCATCAACAAATACAGTCGGTTTGCCGTCATCTCGTGCATGAGGTCAAAACCTTCAGGTGAGGAAATCTTCGTCGTGCCATAGGGAGTAGCAAGAAACGGCAATGGTTCAGTGAAATCCAGTGTAGCAAGCGACACTTCTCCCTCTACAACGGGTGCCCACAAATCTTCACCTGTAAACAGTAGTTCCTTGTTTGATTCTTTATCTTGTATCCACCCCTTCGAAGTATATGTATCCTTCGTTTCAATACGCCAATATTGACGTTGTTCTACAGATGCTTCAAACACTAACTGACTGTCTTGGACGAAAGCTCCACCTAGTTGCGAATCATCGGGGTCATAACCCGCCCGAGCTTGTCCTTTATCAGATCCCTTCTCCTCCACTCCACTTAAAGATAATAAGAACGGTACGGGGTCAGGCCATGCGGGAGGATATACTGGTGCATTTCTGGAAAGTAAACCGACAGATACAACTATCAGTATCACCGGCAATGAAAGCAGAAGTAATCTTTTTGGACGAAGTGATAATCCTTCGTCACCTGATAATTTAATTAATGTAAGACAACTTACGATCAATAAGCCTACTATCATAATTCTCACAATAGACGAAGTAGCATCATATGGAGTGAACGTATCCAACAACGCTACAAACACTATAGTAAAGCTAAAGAACATCATCATACTACGCCGGACTTCAATCCAGTGGCGAAGCAAATAGGCGATCATCCAAACTAATATAAACAATAATAACGTACGGAATAAATTCGATAATTCACCCAGATCACCTTTGATTAGCAACAGGATATTCCGTTGGACATCTTGTAAAATATAGCCTGTCGTTTCTATAGAAATCCATAGTTGATCGAAATACATATAATGAATAGCCCATAACACATAAAGTATCTGGATTACACCGCCGACCCACCATGATAATCGAAATAAAGCTAATGCAAAAAAGAGTATCAGATAGATGATGAATAAAGAAGGATGTCCGAAATCTGTCAAATCCATAATTGGGATAAACCACTCCCACAGTAAAACGACACTAAGCGCGTATAAAAACATCAGCACTTTCCAACTTACTATCGGTTTCTTCATGAATTCACCGCCTTTTGTAACGTCGATGAATAATCAGATGGATAAATTAATTTCACAGTAATACCGAGCAGTTTCACTTGATTAATAAGAGGTTCAAGTGATTTTTCATTTATATGATCTGTCATCACCACAAAGCAGACCACTGCGGTTGCGTCAAGAGTACACGTCAATACGTGATGGATGAAATCCATGCGAAGATTTCCTGTAATAAGCAACATCGCATCCTTAGGCATTGCTTTATCAATTGGCAACCTTACCTTTTGTATGTCTTCAGGCTGGATTTTTGCAAGATGTACTAATGCTTGCCTAGTCTGATCTGAGGATTGTATCAATGGAAACACTTTCGGTTGGTCACTTGCTGTGATCATGGTTAGTTTGGCATGACTCTGTCCGGCAGATACTACAATCGATGCAGCAAACTCCACAGCATCTTCAAATGCTTCAGATATTCCGCAATCCAATAGCAACGTATATTGCTCTGATCGCTGTTCATCAAATTCCTTTGTCATTAATTTCGAAGTACGAGCAAATGATTTCCAATGAATCCAAGACAACCGATCTCCTGGCGCATATTCCCTAATGCTAGAGGGTGTTGTTGCATCTTTTGCTAGCATGTAAGCGGAAAGTTGCTGTCCTTCACTAGTTCCTTTAGATGCCGATTCATACACCATAGCTGTCACGCTCGGATAAACCAAAAAATGGTCTCGAACGACAAATACTCTTTTTTTACGAATCCAATTAAAAAAGTCTACTACTTCCACTTCTACTGTTGGCAAGGTGTATTCACCACGCCGAACATTCTTCAGCAAATAGGTATGTTCATATGTTCTCCGAAATCCTAGAAGCGTAATTTTCCGTTCAATCTTTTCGCGCTTATCATGTACTCGTTTATCCATCAGAACTACATATAGTAAAGGGAATGGGAAATTTCTCTTTAGAACCACTCGTATGGTTACATGTCCATTCCTTGTTACATGTCGTTCTTCAATATATCGCGCAACTGTGAGATCCCGTAACGGATACAAGTAAAGGAGCACGGAGTATATCACAAATGGAATCAACGTATAGAAGATGAACCAGCTAACGAAACCCCCTTGAAATTTTGCAAAGACGTAGGCAGCTGTACCAATGGCTAGGACACTCGCGAAACGTCCGAATGATCGCAAACCATTCATAGAGTAGCTGACCTGCGCAGTACTGGAACTGGTAGACGTTCGAGAATTCGGTTAACTATTTCCTCAGTATCGATTCCTTCATATTTCGCCTCAGGGCGCAAAATCATTCGATGCGAAAATGTAAACGTCGCTAAATATTGTACATCGTCAGGCAAGACGAACGTGCGTCCTTTTATGAATGCGTAAGCTTGGCAAGCTTTCATTAATGCCATCGAACCACGTGGACTTACGCCTAAAGAAACCGATTCATGCTGGCGTGTTGCTTCTGCACAATCTACAATATAAGAAACAATCGTATCGTCTACAGTCACTTCGCGTACATGACGCTGTAGCTCTAGTAATTCCTCCACTGTTAGAATGGCGTCAATTTGCTCAATTGGCGTTTGCCGTTCCGCCCTTTTCAATAATTCCATTTCTTGTTGTTTTGTCGGATAACCCATTTTCAGCTTAAAGATAAAACGATCAAGCTGTGCTTCCGGTAGAGGGTACGTCCCTTCATATTCAATAGGATTTTGTGTTGCCATTACGAAAAACGGTCTTGGTAATTGAATAGTCGTTCCATCTACCGTAATCGTCGCCTCTTCCATCCCTTCCAATAAAGCAGCCTGTGTTTTGGGTGATGTTCGGTTGATTTCATCAGCCAATACGATATTCCCAATCAACGGTCCTGGACGAAATTCGAATTGCATCGTCTGTGGATTATAGATGGATACGCCTGAAACATCAGAAGGTAATAAATCTGGAGTGAATTGAATCCGCTTAAACTTTGCACCGATTGAAGTCGCTAGTGCTCTGACTAGCATCGTCTTGCCAACGCCCGGTACATCTTCCAGTAATACGTGACCGCCAGCTAATAATGCTGTCATACTTAGCTCCGCTATATCACGTTTTCCAACAATAACTTTGTCAATATTGTCCAATACTCGTTCGATCCATTGTGAATGCATAGTTGTTCTCTCCCGTCACGAACTGAATCCGTCTTTTTGTATGAAACTATCATACCTGAAACGAATAATCCCGACAAACAGAAAAATAGCCGACCCATTATCTAATAAGAGGTCGGCAGTTTTCATTTCCAAAATTCATCAAATACCGTAATAGGCAAGTGTCGTTTATGGGCTGATTTCAAATAGTGTCCTTCAATTTGCTTTCGCGCTGCAGTCGATACTTCTTTTCCTTCAAGATAGTCATCGATTTCATCATACGTCACACCTAACGCTACTTCATCTGGAATGGCGGGTTTATTACCTTCCAAATCAGCTGTAGGGATTTTATTGTATAAATGAGGTGGACAGTCTAGTTCTTCTAGTAATTGTTTTCCTTGGCGTTTATTCAGACGGTAAATTGGCATAAGATCCGCTGCACCATCACCGAATTTCGTGTAGAATCCAGTGATTGCTTCAGCTGCGTGATCTGTACCTAGAACGACCGAGTGATGAACGGCCGCTACAGAATACTGTACTTTCATACGTTCGCGCGCCTTTTCATTTCCTTTATCAAAATCAGAGATATAAAGACCTGCTTTGATCAAAGCTCGTTCACTGGCGTCTACCGCTTCTTTAATATCCACTGAATAGACGACCGAAGGACTAATAAAACGCAATGCATCCTGACAATCATCTTCGTCAAACTGCACACCATACGGTAAACGGAGTGCATAGAAATGGTACTTTTCTTCTTCTAACTCTTCATTCAGCTCATCAATTGCCATCTGCGCTAGTTTGCCGACTAATGTAGAGTCTTGACCACCTGAGATACCTAATGTGAAACCTTGTAAAAATGTATTTTTTTTCAAATATGCTTTCATAAAGTCGATGGAAGTCCGGATCTCTTGCTGCGGGTCGATTTCCGGCTTCGCACGTAATGCTTGGATAATTTCTTGCTGCAATGTCAACGCTCCCACTTCCTTTTCATCGTTTTGTGTAGTTCTCAACCATTTCATGCACTTCTTCTATGTTACGTCTCTTATTATCCCAACACTTCTGACTAAGATCGACAGGATATTCTTCTGGATTCAATGAACGTTTATATTCTTCCCACAGTAGGGAAAGATTTTTTTGTGCAAATTCACGAATTTCATAAACTGGTGGGTTTTTATAAATGGTTATTCCATCGCGAATAACTTGCTCGTGTAAGTTCACCGCTTCAAAATTCGTTACAAATTTTGAGATAAATGTATGCACGGGGTGGAACATTTTGATGCGTTCTTCCTTTGTCGGATCTTCGTCATGCATCGTAATATAGTCACCTTCCGCTTTGCCATTTTCGAGGTCAATGATTCGATAGAGTTTTTTGCGGCCGGGCGTTGTCACTTTTTCTATGTTTGCTGAGATTTTAATCGTATCTTGCATTTCCCCATCATCGCTTTCGATGGACACAATTTTATAGACTGCTCCAAGCGCTGGTTGATCATATGCCGTAATCAGCTTGGTTCCAATACCCCAAATGTCAACTTGAGCTCCTTGGGCTTTCAAGTTTAAAATCGTGTACTCATCCAAATCATTCGATACTACGATTTTCGCATCCGTGAAACCTGCTTCATCTAACATACGGCGGGTTTCTTTTGACAAGAACGCAATATCTCCACTGTCGAGTCGTACTCCTATGAAATTAATGCTGTCTCCAAGTTCTTTTGCCACTTTAATGGCTGTAGGGACGCCAATCTTTAATGTATTATACGTATCCACTAAGAACACGCAGTCTCGATGACGTTGTGCGTAGACTTTGAATGCAGTGTACTCATCTCTATAGGCTTGGACAAATGAATGTGCATGAGTCCCCGAAACAGCCAGTCCGAAACGTTTTCCCGCGCGTACGTTACTCGTAGATTCCACGCCACCGATGACCGCTGCACGCGCACCCCAAACTGCGGCATCCATTTCATGCGCACGTCGGCTCCCGAACTCCATCACTACGTCATCTTTCACTACTTGCTTGATACGGCTAGCTTTTGTGCTGATTAACGTTTGGTAGTTAACGATATTTAGCAATGCTGTTTCGATCAATTGCGCTTCAATCAAGTTCGCCTCAATCCGGATGATCGGTTCATTCGCAAAAACGAGTTCTCCTTCTTTCATGGAATACACGTCACCTGTGAAACGGACGCCTTTCAAATAATCAAGGAAATCATCAGAAAACCCAAGCTCTTCTCTTAAATAAGCCAAATCACTTTCTGTGAATGAAAACTCTTCAAGATACTTCAGTACATGTTCAAGGCCTGCAAATATTGCATAACCGTTACCGAATGGAATTTTTCTGAAATACACTTCAAATACTGATTTCCGTTCATGAATGCCGTCCGCCCAATACGATTCGGCCATATTGATTTGATAAAGGTCTGTATGTAACGCTAAACTGTCGTCTTTGTATGATGAAGTCATAGTCGTCTCCTTCTTCCGCTGCAATAATATTGTCATTATACACTATTTCCCCTATTTCTCAGCAAAGTAATCATCAACTGCTGAATTGACTTCAGAAATGTAAGTTTTTTAAGTTAGCATAGAAAAGACAGAAGTCAGCTCCGATTCATTTCGGAGTTTCCCTCTGTCCCACGTAATTATTTCTAGTGAAATTGGTTTCTGTTTTAGCTTCCCACTTTCTAAATGATGGAAGTCGTCACTTCATTTTTCAGCAATCGTCTATAACAATATATGTTGCTTTAATAGGACCGTGTACACCGACGACGAGATTCATTTCAATGTCCGCGGAGTTGCTTGGACCTGTGATGAAGTTAATGCAGGATGGGACTTGCTCGCCATTGTTTAGTTTTTCACGAATCATATCTGATGCCTGGGTAATTCTTGGGACTAGCGTACTTTTAGGGATTAAGGCAATATAATGCGTTGGAAGCAAGCTGACTGAACGCCCCTTTTCTGCACTACTAAATAGTACAACGGTGCCGGATTCCGCGAGGGTCATGTCACTGAATGTGATGCCGATATTTGCTTGTTCAGCCAATTCGATATTCTTCTCTCCGAGTGAAGGATCCCAGCTATTGACTTCAATCTGTTCTGAGGGCCACTTTGTCTCTACTAAGTGCGATAATCCATACTTTCCAAAACGTTCGTCTCTCCATAGAGATAATGGTCCACCACCGTAAGCTTTTACTACCTCATCCAACGCAACGGGTAACGATTCTTTTGTCGTTTCGACGATATCTGTATGAATTTGCTCACATTGTACACGTAATACTCCGAGTAATTCATCTATTGAAGCGTCCGCTAACACTGCACGCTGGGGCTGATGTTTCCATATCGGCTTTTCTATTTTCTTCATTGGTTCGCGACCTAATTGTGTGGCAATCGTACCTAGAAACGCATCACGGTTTTGAATAGATCCTGTCATGCTTATTTCCCCCCTTTTTGATCATAGAACCAGTCACGAAAACGCGTATTTCCGACAGCCGGGAACTCCCGTAAATCTGTCCAGTCCTTCAGCGGACCCGGACCTTTTGATATCCGGTCATTTTTTGTCAAAGGTTTCATCGCAGTAGATGCTACCTTTGAGCCCATAGAATACAACGGATTGGAAGAAGCACCAATCCCGAATGCTTTCATTGCCAGTTTTTCAGATATAGGGGATCGACCTTCTTCTTCCACAATGATGCGTCGATGTGTATGAAGTAGTTCGTGAAGAGGAATTTTCACTGGACAAGCATCCGTACACGCTCCGCAAAGTGTGGAAGCAAAAGGAAGCTCTTTAAAATCGTCGTACCCACCAAGCAATGGCGATAGCACAGCACCAATTGGTCCCGAATAAATTGAGCCGTAAGAATGTCCACCGATATGACGATAAACAGGACATACGTTGACACACGCGGCACATCGGATACATTGCAACACAGACTGGAATTCTGTCCCTAAAATTTTAGAACGCCCGTTGTCGACGATGACTAAATGGAATTCTTCAGGACCATCTACGTCTCTTTCTTCGCGCGGACCTGTTAATGCAGTTACATAACTGGTAAGTTTTTGCCCCACGGCACTTCGCGTCAATAGACTGACTAGTACTTCGAACTCTTCAAAAGAGGGTACTACCCGCTCCATCCCCATCACTGTAATTTGGGTTTTCGGCAATGCAGTGACTAGTCGTGCATTCCCTTCATTCGTTACCAGACTAATCGAGCCTGTTTCAGCTATCGCAAAGTTGCATCCTGTAATACCGATATCTGCATCTAAAAATTCTTGACGCAGTTTTTCTCGTGCATGTAAAGCTAATTCTTCCGGTTTAGATGTCTTATGATAATCCAGTTTTTCCGCAAACACTTCGCGGATTTGTTCTCTGTTTTTATGAAGAGCTGGCGCTATTATATGCGAGGGGGGTTCATGATCATCTACTTGAAGTATATACTCGCCTAAGTCTGTCTCTATGACCTCACATCCAGCTTCTTCCAAAACACTGTTCAAATTGATCTCTTCTGTTACCATCGATTTTGACTTGACGACTTTTTTGCCATCTTTTTTCTTGATGACTTCCCGAACATAATCACTCGCTTCTTCAGCAGTCTTTGCAAAAAATACATGACCGCCACGTTTTGCTACATTTTCACTTAGCTGATGTAAATAATAGTCCAAGTTTTCAAGTACATGCTGACGAATTTCTTCTCCATGTGAACGCCATTCTTCCCAACTGCCTAACTCTTCTGCAGCATCTAGTCTTCTTCCGTGCAAGCGTTCTTGTGCACTCGCCACTGCCTGTCTCATGAAATCGTCCGAAATATTATCCTTTGTTCGATCTGTAAAGTTTTTCTTACTGAACTTCATTGCCATTGCTATCACCCCACTTTTTTGGTTTATTCGTGACTATTCAATACTTGTGCAATGTGCATAACTCGGATCTTCTTGCCCATACGTTCTGCACGCCCCCCAATATTCATCAAGCAACCACAGTCCGCCCCAATTAAATAATCTGCTTCAGTCACTATGGCACTATTAACCTTTTCATCTACCATCTGTTCAGAGATATCCCCCATCTTAACGGAGAATGTTCCACCAAATCCGCAGCAATTATGAGCATTCGGTAAAGGGATCATTTCGAGTCCTTCCACTTGATTCAATAGCTTCCTCGGTTCTTCACTAGCGCCTAGTAATCTCGTCATATGGCAAGACGGATGATAAGTCGCTTTTCCTACCAATTTTGCTCCTACATTTTCCACTTGCAATACATTCACGAGAAACTGTGTGAATTCATACGTTTTATCCGCCAGCTCCTGTGCTCTTGCTAACCATTTGGGATCATCTTTGAATACATTAGGATATAATTTAAACATGGTGGCACAAGATCCTGAAGGAGTGACAACATACTCCGCATTTTCAAAAGTCTTAATCATATTCTTCATTGCTGATTTTGAATTTTCTACATAACCGCTGTTGTAAGCAGGCTGTCCGCAGCATACTTGGCCTTTTGGAAATGATAATTCACAGCCTTGCCTTTCCAATATTTCTAGCATGTCTTTACCGGCATCTGCATAAAACATATCCACAAGACATGTTATGAATAAGCTTACTTTCATTTCACTTCACTCCTTCACCATAATGTTTTATATAGTCGACAGGTCATCAGATGACTAACATTTTACATAGCATACTACATTTATCTTCCCATTAACAGAACATTCATCTATTTCAATAAAAAAAATCACTCAACATATAATGAGTGATTTTTTTATTCCTTTACCGACTGCCAATGGTTGATTAAAACAGATTCCACATTCAGAAGATGAGCTTGCATAGTACTTGCTGCATGATCTGGTTGCTGTGATTTAATTGCCAAAAATATGGCTTCGTGTTCATCATGCAAGCGTTCTACTGTCGCTGTATCTGTATAGAGGAAAATGCGACGCGTCTCTCTCATCGATTCGCTCATTAGCCCTGCAACTTGACTAAGCAAATTTACCAATAAAGGATTTTTCGTTGCTTCTGCGATTGCAAAATGGAAGTCTAAATCCGCTTTTTCACCTAGCAAAATATCTCCGGCATGCTTTTTCATTTCATCGAGTGCCGTTTCCATCTTTTTCATGTCATCTGCTGTACGGGATTCTGCTGCATTCGCTGCAGCTCCAGTCTCAACTATTTTTCTCACCGCTAATAAATGTTGAATATCCTGTTGATTCATAAGCAAGGCACTCTGTAACGGGAAGATCATATCGACGGATGAGAATTCCTTGACATATGTACCTTCTCCCTGTCTCATCTCGATAAGCCCTCTAGCACGTAAAGTTGTTAAAGCTTCCCGAATGGTCGACCTACCGACCGTAAAATTTTCAGCCAGTTGCTGCACAGAATCCAATTTATCACCTGGTTTCAACTCCCCAGACTGAATGGAGCCAAATAAACTTTCCGCTACTTCTTCATATATTTTCTTCGGTTTAATTTGCTTATATTTCATGTCGTTCACTCCGTTCTCTCACTTATCCGGCTGGATTTCTCCAGTTGTAGCAAGCTCCGTTTATGCTCTTCACCATCTCGATAGCCGGATAATCGTCCACTTTTTGCAATAACACGATGACAAGGCACTATGATCAATACGGGATTCTTGCCTATTGCGGATGCTACTGCACGAACAGAAGATACCTTCCCCATCTGTTCCGCAATCTCTGAATAAGTTGTAATTTCCCCATACGGTATTCGTTGTAGCGCTTCCCACACTTGCAATTGAAACGGTGTTCCCTTTAAATCAAGGGACAACATTGGAAAATCATAAGCTCTTCCTGATAAATACTCTTTAATCTGACTTTTATAGACTCCAAGTTTTCTTTCATCTTCCTGTAAACCTTCAATACCAAATCGCTTTAACCAATCCTTCATATGCTCCAAACTATCTTCAGCTAGTCCCATGTAGCAAAGTCCTTTTTCTGTAGAAGCTAATGTCACAGACCATCCGCCGAAATCAAATCGCGTCCAATAAACCAGTGTGTCCACTCCCCTTTAACCGAATATTTTCAAGCCAACAGCACCTAGAATAATGAGCGATAAAAAGAAGAGACGTTTGATGCTAGCGGATTCTTTGAATAGCAAAATCCCCATCAATACGGCTCCCGCTGCACCTAGTCCTGTCCATACCGCATAGGCTGTACTCATCTGAATCTCGCGCATAGCAAGAGACAGGAAAACAAAACCAAAACCAAATATCCCCACAATAAGTAATAACCTTTTAATTGAACGCTTCTGTAAATAATAATTAATACTCACTACACCAAAAATTTCACCGAGACTGGCCAAAGCTAAGTACACCCAAGCCATTGTCAGCCACCTCCTTCTGTATCTGCTTTTTCATCTGTTGTCAGTTTGATACCGACTACCCCGATGACGATTAATCCGATGAAGGTCAACGTAACCCATGTGAAACCTGCTTGAAAGACGAAGATATCCACCAAAAGGATTGCAGCGGCACCTGATCCGGTAAAAACTGCGTATACCGTGCCCGAAGGTAATTTTTCACATGCTTTAATAATGAAATAAAAACTGAATACAATCGCCACAATAGTTCCGGTCCATTGAATTACAGTTTCAGAGTAACGAAGACCGACTACCCAGAAGATTTCTATAACAGCCGCTAGCGCGACATAACCCCAAGCCAAAATGAAAATCTCCTTCCCGTCATGAATATTATTTATAGTATAGCAAATCTTTTACTGAAACAAATAATCATCAACTGACGGTAAAAGGAAACTTGCATCTAGTATATCTGCATGATAGAATAAATCCGTCAACAGTTTTGCCTATATTATGAATATTCTCATCGAGAGAGACGGAGGGATAGGCCCAGCGATGTCTCAGCAACCAGCCCCAGGCACGGTGCTAATTCCAAGGGTGATACCACCTTGAAGATGAGAATACTGTATACACTTGTATGTTCGAGGGCCTATTCGAAAAGAAGAGGTTCTTTTTTATTTTGTTGGGGGGATAGATATTCATGACAAACAACGGATTAGAAACTAGATTAGTACAACTTGGAAACCACAGTGATGTGAAAACCGGAGCAGTCAATACGCCGATTTACTTGTCTACAGCCTACCACCATGAAGGTCTAGGTAAATCCACGGGATACGATTACACACGAACAAAAAATCCTACGCGTTCTGTCCTAGAAGATGGAATCGCAAACTTGGAATCAGGTGATCAAGGATTTGCCTGCAGTTCTGGAATGGCAGCTATTCAACTCATTTTATCTTTATTTAAAACAGGTTCGGAACTATTGGCGCCTGAAGATCTATATGGCGGCACCTATCGTCTATTTAACCAGTATGAAGAGACGTACAATATTAAAACGCGTTACCTATCGTTCGATAATGTTTTGGAAGTCGAGCAAGCGATTACTGATCGTACAAAAGCGATTTTCTTGGAAACGCCTACAAATCCATTAATGCAAAACATCGCTATTGGTACGTATGCAGAATTGGCGAAAAAGCATGGTTTATTACTCATTGTCGACAATACGTTTTTAACACCCTATTTCCAGCGACCAATTGAAGAAGGTGCAGATATCGTCATTCATAGCGCGACGAAATATATAGGTGGACATAATGATGTGCTTGCAGGTCTAGTCGTCGCAAAAGGTAAGGATTTATGCGAACGTCTATTTACTAACCATAATGCGATTGGAGCTACATTGTCCCCTCTTGATTCATGGCTTGTAGTACGCGGTCTAAAGACTTTGCATTTACGCATGAAACAGCATGATGCAAATGCCAAAGAGATGGTATCTTATTTAGAACAAGAACCTCTCATTGTTGACGTGCTTTACGCTGGAATCGGTGGTATGTTGTCATTCCGAGTACAGAATAGTGAGTGGGTGGGGCCATTCCTTGAAAATATGAACTTAATTTCATTCGCGGAAAGTTTGGGTGGTGTCGAAAGCTTCATCACGTATCCGACTACACAGACGCATATGGATATTCCATTAGAAGAACGTAATCGCCGTGGAGTAGACGACCGTTTGCTCCGTTTCTCGGTGGGCGTAGAAGATGTAGAAGATTTGATTGCTGATGTAAAACAAGCCCTTTATGCTGCAAAAGAAGTAGTAGAAGGCGTAAAAGTTCAATAATAGTAACCCGTGCAACTCGAATAATCATTTTAACTATGATAGTACGGGTTGTTTTTTTTGCAGCCAAAGTACAGAAACTACTCTTTCAATAATTTGGCATGAAAGTATATAATATAATCAAATCGTACTAATATAATTGGAGGCGATAAGTTTGAAACGTTTGGAAAATAAAGTAGCAGTAATAACTGGCGCAGGATCTGGGATTGGACGGGAAATTGCTGAATTGTATGCCCGTGAAGGTGCAAAGCTTATTATTGCAGATATGAATATTGAAGGTGCAGAAGAAACTGTCCAGACGATTAAAAGTGCTGGTGGTGAAGCATTAGCAGTCAAAACCAATGTAACAGTTGAAGAAGACGTACAAAAAATGATAGATACAGCAGTTGAGCAATTCGGTACACTTGATATTCTAGTGAATAATGCCGGTATTATGGACAATATGTATTCTGCAGCTACAGTAACGGATGAAGTATGGGAAAGAGTATTGGCAATCAACACAACAGGTGTGATGCGCGCAACCCGTAAAGCATTGTCTATCTTTGAAGAGAAAAAAGCAGGTGTTATCGTCAACATGGCTTCTATCTCAGCGGTGACAGGTGGTCGAGGTGGCTTTGCTTATACGGCATCAAAACACGCAGTGGCAGGGATGACGAAAAACGTTGCTTCTCAATACGGTCCATTAAATATCCGTTGTAACGCGATTGCCCCAGCACACATACCAACTAATATTACAAACAGCTTGTCACAACCGGATGAGTTCGGAATGAAGCAAGCGCTAAGGGGCGTAAACATGATGAGCCGCCCCGGAACAAAAGAAGAGATTGCAAACATTGCGCTATTCCTTGCATCAGACGAATCTTCCTATGTTAACGGTATCATTATGGAAGCTGACAACGGATGGTCTGCATATTAAGATGTAGAATTTCATGATAAAGCACTTGGAAATAGCCGATTACATCCATACAAAAAGCATCCAATAATTTGGATGCTTTTTTGTATTAGTGAGCTTGATGCCATTTTTTCTTTTCACTTGCATAGACGACCGCTGCCGGTGCCGCAATAAACGTGAGCGCGGCCATTCCGGCGAACATACCTACCAGCTCTTTACTTCCAAAGGAAAATCCAGCTGCTGCACCTAATACAATCCCCGCTAATACCGCCAACGCAACAATCTTATACATGTTAGATCCCGACCTTTCATTTGTAAGACGCGATCGTCTCCGCGCTTTATTCGTTGCTTTTAGCATACTCTCATTGAGAATGTTTTTCAAGTGCAATTGAGAATCTTTTTCAACGAATGTTAATAAGTACTGTTATCGTATGTTGTAAGCGATGGTATAATGTGCTGAAGTCACAAAAAAAACGTCAAGGCTTTTACACCTTGACGATCAGAATATTTTTTATTTTTCTAGCAGTTTTAGTGATTCGCGATTAAATGCTGGAATATCATCAGGTGTACGGCTTGTTACGAGTTGGTTCTGACAGACTACGACTTCTTTGTCAGCGTATTTTGCACCCGCATATTCCATATCTACACGAATGGATGTGTATCCTGTTGCATCGCGCCCTTCAAGCGCTTTTGCTGTCATGAGCAATTGTGGCCCATGACAAATTGCGAAAACAGGTTTTTTTGCATCCATAAATTCTTTAACAAATTTTACGAAACGATCATCAGCACGTAAAATATCCGGTGAGAATCCGCCCGGAATAAACAATGCGTCGTAATCTGACGATTTAGCATCAGCAATTGCTTTATCAATTTTCACTTTTGTATTTTCTTTCATACCCGTTACGTCTGTTCCTGCTTCCGCACCGATCACTTCTACTTCATGTCCAGCTTCTTTATAAGCAGTAGCCGGTTTCATGTATTCCGAGTCCTCAAACATATCTCCAAGTACTGTTGCAATTTTAGCCATAATGCTTACCACTCCTTATATGATGTTCTGTACATACTATTCCACATTATAAAGAGGCTAAACATTATCACTCGAAATCTAGTTCCCCTTCAGCCACCAAGTGAGTTATTATAGTAATAGTTATTGAATATCTTTTTTGCTTAGTAGAGTCCTCCCCTACTCGTATAATTATGTCTACATGAGGGCACGTATATAGTACAAAGCTGTATGTAGGGATGACTTCTTAAAAACGAATGAACAGGTTTTAAAACTGTAAATACTAAACAAAGGGGATGAATATTGTTGGGGGTACACCAATACTTTAAAAGCCTATCTGATTTAGAACAAATTATTCGTTGTCCTGGAAAGTTCAAATTTCAGGAGCATTCCGTCGCTAGTCATTCATTTAAAGTGACAAAAATTGCCCAGTTTCTTGGGACTGTCGAAGAGGAATCTGGACAGAATGTGGATTGGAAAAGCCTATATGAAAAAGCATTAAATCATGATTATGCAGAACTATTCACAGGGGATATTAAGACACCTGTAAAATACGCTTCGAAAGAATTGAAGAAGCTATTCGGTGAAGTGGAAGAGGAAATGACCAGAAAGTTTATAGAAAAAGAATTCCCTACTGAGTTTCAAGCTATCTATTTGGAACGATTGAAAGAAGGTAAGGATGAATCATTGGAGGGGCGCATATTATCCGTTGCTGATAAAATTGATTTGCTGTACGAATCATTTGGTGAGATCCAAAAGGATAATCCGGAGCCATTGTTTATAGAAATCTACGAGGAAGCATTAAGGACAATACTGATGTTCCAAGACATGAACTGTGTAGAATACTTTTTAAAACATATACTTACAGATATGCTCAGTGAACGATTTACTGAACATAATGAGTTAATTGACATTACCATGCGTATAATAGAGGAAAAGTAAAAGGTATTTACAAGCGAAGAAGGTAGAACTAGAGCAGTGAACTTCTTACGACTGAAGTCACGAGAGTGCGTTCTGCTTCTTTAATCTGAGTAAATCGCTTCTACATCCATAAATAAATTAAGCGTTTCAGTTCTGAAGGACTTAGTTTTTTCTCCTCCTGACCATGCATAATGAAAATCTGATTTTCTATCCTATTAATCTGAATGAGCATTTCTATGACACTTTTAATCAAAAATGCTCATTCTTTGATCACGGTCTCCCGATTGCCCACGCTTATTGCGTATGATAATACGTGACCTTAATAGCAAGTGTTACCACTTTTAAGGCGCACTATATGTCGCGCTAAAACCCTTTTTCAACACAACTAGCAAGAACTTTAGTGCCGCCAATTTATAATTGCATTGCAGTGTCTTCCATCTAAAAGAATATCCCTATGATAACTAGTATGGCGATAATTATACTGCCGACTTGCCCGATTACTGCAGATGAAATGATAGGTTTCTTTTGAAATATATCAATGAGCTCAATATCCTCACGAAGCTGTTTTACCTCTTTACGAAGTTTACCTACTTCTTGATTCAACGTACTGATTTCCTCTGTCTGTCTTGTAACCAACTGTTGCTTTTCCGAGTTGTTTTCATGCTGTTCCATACATGATCACTCCTTGTCTTTTCATTTCTATACGTTATATCATACGTTTTAGTTTCAAAAAACAGAAGAACTTTCCATTGCATTTACGCTATTCCGGGTGTAAGATAAATCTACAAGCTGTATTGTTCGTATGACATTAAGTTTTAACCTTTAAGCTGTAAAAGGGAGTTTATTACGAAACGGAAATGGCATGCTGGATTCCTTTTTAGCAATCCAGACATACAGGAACGTTTTCCGCAAACACCCACTTTGAGGAGTGGTGGTTTAAAACTTTCTATGACTAAGTACGGCAAACACGGCTTACATAAACAGAGAAAAACACCTTCTTAAAAATGGAAGGTGTTTTATCTTTATATAAGGAATTAAGTTATACTGCGGCAAGCTTCCGCACAATTGCGGCATGCTTCAGCACACTGCTTGCAATGATCATGATCGTGTTTACCACATTCCTCTGCACACTGAACACATACTTCCGCACATAGCTGCAAGATTTTATCTGTAAACGGACTCTGTCGGGTAATTGCCTGGATTGCATATGAACAAATATCTGCACACTCTCGATCAAGTCGAATACAGTCAACCATCATACGAACGTCTTCTTCTTTTAGACAAGCGTCAAAACAATGATTACACGTCTTTACACAATCCTCTAATATAGCCAATACATCCGCATATTTTTGGTTCATTAAATCGCCTCCAAAAGTATTTTGTTTCTTATTCTCCCCTTTTATTTTAATCTCAAACCCACTTCACTGTTTCCTTATTCATTGAAAGCATTTTCATTTTTCAGCTATAATACATAGTAATTAACAAAATAGAAAAAGATGAGGTGTTTGAATTGAAACTATTTAAATGGACAGGTCCACTAGAAGAAGCAGGTAACTTACCAGAAGAAGCGCGTGCGTCATTAATGAATAATGATGAAGAAGTGCTTGTACTGCAAGAAGCGGAAACGACCACTCTTGACCATGCCGTCGAATACGATGTGTTGGATCAAAGCGGAGATTTACCATCTGGGCGTTTCGCTGTATTAAACAATATTCCTGTAACTGAAGAAGGTAGAGAGATTTTTGAACAGCGCTTTAATAACCGCGCACGTTTAATAGAGGCGGAGCCGGGATTCGTAGCGATCCGTGTATTGCGACCAGTACACTCTGGCACCTACGTGATTTTGACTATGTGGGAAGACGAACAATCCTTTAAAAATTGGCAAGAATCGCAAGCTTACGGAAAAGCGCATGCGAAACGCGGTACAGAAGATGGTGTCGATCAACGTCCTAATATCTTCTCAGGACCTTCATTTGTTACGACTTATAAAAAATAAGTATAAATAAGCGATATCTGCAAAGACTACTCTTGAATTGAAAATAATGATGAGGAGAGTGTTTTTGTGGGTATTTTAGATGGTAATCCAAAAGATCAGCCTATGCATTACGGGGAAATCACTGCTATATGGGCGTTTATGGGTGCGAATAACGGTCTAATCAGTGGTTATGAAGCATTTGTTAATCATGCAGGAGATGAAGACCTAATTCGGCTACTAGAAGAAGCAATAAAAACAATGAAAGCTGAGAATAAAGATTTCGGTAAAATATTAAAAGCTAATGGTATCACTCCACCTCCTGCCCTTCCAGAAAGACCAAAAGCTAACCCAGAGGATATTCCTGCTGGCGCACGATTTATGGATCCCGAAATCAGTGGTGCTATGTCCATCAACGTCGGCCAAGGACTAGTTTCATGTAGTATGGCGATGGGTCAATGTTTACGTGAAGATGTTGCGACACTATTTGCTAAATGTCATATGGAGAAAGTCGCATTTGGTGCCAAGTTGCTGGGCTTGAATAAGTCCAAAGGTTGGATCATCCCTCCACCACTTCATTTGCACTAATCACCACATAACTTCGCCAGCGATATACGCTTGGCGAAGTTTTTTCTTATTGTGAATAGATTCTTTAGTTGCACTCAGTTTAACTAAGTAAAATACATTCATTTAGAAATCAGGAAGAACGTATATTCCCATAAAGAAACGAAAGACCGAAAGAAAACACCAAGGACGACCTGTTCAGCTTGAACGACTACAAAGGCTGGATAGTATGGTGTTCGGTGAGGAGTAACCTTCGATCATAAACGCCAGCAACCAGCTAACTTAGAAAATAAAGAGCGACGTAATCATAGATAGTAAAAAGTCGTCACAAAAAGTAATAAAAAACATCATCCTATACTTTGATGGATGACGTTTTTGAACTAATTATTCTATCGTTCCTGTCCCTTGTAATTTGACGTCCACAGTCACTTTGAATTCTATATTAGGATATGCCTGTTGCCACGTAGTAAATATCTCTTCTGTATGCAAACGTGTAGCTCGGTAGCGTAAGCCAAAACCAAAAGGATCTAAACTTTCCTCTTGCATTTTAGTTAGAAATTGTAGAACTTTTTGTTTCACATCTTTTGAGGCCAATCGATTATACTCATCCAATTTAGCTACAGATAAATCTTTATTGGCTTCACCTATCGTTCCTTTCATCACAATGTGCATATCTATTGCACTTGGCACTACACTTCCTTTACTAGGTACGAATTTATATTTCATTTTACTTTGATTAATGTTCAACAATAACTCAAGGCCTCCATCTCTGATCAGATAGGTGAATCCATTTGAACCTTTCAATAATGAGTTATAGTATTTCGTGTGAATAGTAGATAGCACAATCGGTTCTTCCCTTGTATCAACTACAATGGAATTGTTCACTATTAATTCATCGCCTTTTTCATTTGTTTCAATTAGTGGTAAAACAGGATCAATACCTTCCGAGAGTATATCTCTGCGCAATTGAAACAAATAAGTCGTCACGACGTATGGGCTATCATTCGCTGTTCCACCAAAGAAGTTGATTAAAGCAACTGATGCTGGCGCTTCAGTATTAGGTTCTACTTTTAAAATAGATTCTGCAGAAGGTCTAGCCCCTGCAACATATGCGATTAATTGAATATCACCGCGACGAATAAAATAATCCATGAATGATTGCATATCATCCCTAACAAGTTTTTCATGAACGATAATTGTTTTCATATGCCCCAGTTCCAATATTTTATCTACATGCGTTTCCAGCATGCGAATCGCTTCACCTATCGAATGTCCCTCACGAGAAAGATACGCAAAGCTCGGCTTGGCGGAATCCTTAATAGCACCAAATGGCAAAGCGACTTTCATTGTTACTTTGTATCCATTCTCGATATGTTCAGCAGGATCAATCCCAATCGAAGACACAAATAGTCGTTTATCAATGTCTTTGAAAGCACATCCAGATTGCAACAACACGCCACTCATACATAAAAACGCCATAAGCCATTTACTCACTGAGAGGAATTTCAAGACTTCACCCTCCTATTCACTACAAGCATAATAATCATCAGGCCAATGAATACAATGGGAATCGAATTAAAGAAATACTTACTATAAAGAAACAGATCATACTCAGTCACTTTTAATGTGGTATAGATCGCAATTAACCAAAATATCACGATCACTATCATAAAACTAATTTTTTCACGCGACTTTATTTTCATTTTTTCTATATCAAAGACACTTTGAAATAATTTACAAGCAACATGCCAATGAATTGTAATATTTAAGAAAGCAATAGCTAAGAAAAGTAACAAAAAGATAAATATCACTCGCTCAATTACTCCGAACTTCATTCGAATAGAATCACTGGTCAGAATCCATGGGTATAGAATATTTTCCACTTGATCAAATCCCAATACACCAATCGGTATAAAATAGGTCGTGAAAATCATAAAAACTCCTAGACTGAACACAATTAGTGCTTGTTTAATACCGAAAGTCATTTTTTTCTTCAGTAGCGAATTGAAAATGATGATATCAAAAGCTCCTACAAATAAATAGGTCGTCGCAGAGAATACTGTATAGTCTGGTGGGTTATCAATAAATGTCATCGCAATTGCCACTTGATCCCAGCTAACTTGTTCAGTAAAGTAAAGTTTTATTACGTAATATGCAGCAACAGGAAGCGCTAAAATAAACACCAATTCAATTGTAAATAATATATTTCGACTCTGCATGATTATTCCAAATGTAACCACTGGAATGAACATCGCAATTACTAAATAAATAGACATCTCGGGTGTTATAAATCGTAAAAGAATATCTATATAGGTAATCAGTGTCTGAAGACCTGAAACATACCAAATGACTCCAAAGATAAATAACGCAGGAATAGCAATCCATTTCGATAGATATAACGTTAAAATTTGCGGTAAACTTTTCCCTGGAAACGCTTTAAAAGAAGTGATCAATGCCCAGTTCATAAATACTCCAAAAAACAGCGCGATGATCATCGTGACAATTGCCCCATGTTCACTTTTAGCGAATAAAATTCTCGGACTAGAGGCAATAAGATTTGCGATCATGTTTGATATGAGTAAAAGATAGACAATTCGGCTCATGAATCATCCGCCTTTAATTCTTCTTGTCTATTTTTCCAAAACATTCGTAAATACGGCTCACCGAAACTGTCTTTGTTCACCAGGTATAACAATAACCCAAGTATTCCAAGCATCATCCCTGCAATACCAAACAACGTCGTATATACCAATAGAAAAAAACGGCAAACCCGGACAGCATAATTCATTTCACTGATTGGGATAACAAATGTGGAAATCGCTACAAGTGAGACGACGATGACCATAATGTTCGAAGTCAATGCTGCTTCTACTGCCGCGGTTCCAAGTATCAGTCCTCCAACTGTTGTAGCCGTAGCGCTAATACTATTCGGCAAACGCATACTAGCTTCTGTCAGTAGTTCGATAAATATTAACATAAAAAAGACTTCAATAAATGAGGGATACGGAACACCAATCCTGCTTGCTGCCACTGTTAGCGCAAGCTCAGATCTGAGGACTTCTGGTGTATACGAAGTGACTCCAACATATATAGCCGGCAACATAATACATGTAAACAGCCCGGCATATCGTAGAAATCGTATAAGCGATACTACCCAAAAGGAATAATACAGGTCTTCCATTGAAATCATAAAATCAAAGAACGTTGTAGGGGCAATAATTGCGTGTGGGCTTCCATCTACTAAGATAATGACTTTCCCACTCGCCATATTATGAAGAATTCGATCGGGACGCTCAGTCAAAAGACTTGTTGGAAACAGGCTGTATTTTTTATTGTTCAAGTAATACTGTAAGTCACCGCTTGCCTGAACCAGCTCCACATCCAAAGTGAGAATACGCGTTTTTATTTTCTTCAATAGCTGAGGATTTACTTTTTCTCCATCGTAAATTAATGCAATATCACGATTTGAAGCATCTTCCAATTGAAGAGGTTCAACAATCAAGGAAGGCTTGTGATAACGTTGCCGCATTAGATTAATATTCGTTTCAATACTCTCGCTGAGTCCGAGTTGAGGACCGTGAATTGTAGGTTCCATAATGGCGTCTTGCACCGCATTGGCTGCTACCACTTTCAACTCCAGCAACGTTATTTGCTTGTCGATCATGACAAATACATTGCCTTTCGTTATTTCTATAAGAACCTCTTCGTCCCCAGTTGGCATCTTGGTTTCATAAGGTAATGAATGAATATACTCTGCAAAATTCTGTTCTGGTGACATCTCATAGAAAGGTTTCACCACGATTGTTTGTAGTTGCATCATATCCACTACACTTTTCAAATACAGTAAGTGCACGACTCGACCTTTACTTTTCAAAGTCTTTTTCACTAAATCCGCAGTCGGTTCCAGTCGTTTAGCTAAACGTGTAAAGTATTCAGGCTGTTCTATATGACAGGTTGTTTCATCCAAAATTATCACTTCTTTCTCATCCAACAAGTTACCTGTTAGTTTGTCCAATCATTGGAAACTTAATCACGAAAATAAGGAAATACTCTTACTCATTTAAATTTTCAAATAGTGTTTTATGAGATCAAAATAGGTTATGATGTATAGAGAACTATATCTTTTTCAGCAATGAGAGGAGGAATCGCTATGAACTTAGCCGCAATCGGAGTGCCTGGCTTAATTATTATTTTAGTGATTATATTAATTTTGTTTGGCCCCCGTAAATTACCCGAAATTGGTTCAGCAGTTGGTAAAACATTGTCTGAATTTAAAAAATCAGCAAAAGACATTATGGATGACGACGATGAACCTAAGAAAATAGAAGTACAAAAAGTTGAGACGAAAGAGCAAGTAAAATAATAAAAATAAAAAGAGATATCTACGAAGGTTTTGTGCATGGCACTCCAACGGATATCTCTTTTTCTATATGATGTTTTTTTACATTTTCTCTCATAAATAATACGTACATAAAGAAACAAAACATGTGTTATATTGCTACCCTGCTAACTTGTATTCATTCTAGTGACTTATTACTAACATATTCTTTCCACGCAGTAATCCCACCTTCCAATACAGTAACATCGTAATCCCTACTAGAAAGGATGTTTGCACATGTGGTCGCGGAATTTCCTGTCGTACAAGTAATAATGATTTCACTGTTTTTCGGCAACTGTGGAATCACTTTCTCTACTTTATCTTCTAACGAGAAGATCTCCGTTTTCGGTACGTTGATATCTTCCACATTCGTAGCTTTGATATGAAAATGATTATATTTATCCTCAGCACGTACGTCTACTAGGATAAGTGCTTCCTCACCTTTTATCTTCCTATATAATTGTTCAGCAGTTATCGTTTTAACCATAAATGAATCCATCTCCTTATTTTTCTATGATACTTCTCATTATAGCTTTAATTAACTGTTTTTTTATACGTCCAGACGTTTTATATTATTAAATATATTTTTGAACAATAAAAAGATAGGTATCCTCCAAGAAATTGATTAGAGAACGTCCTATCTATAAGTAGTATGGAGCACAATGTTACATATTATACATACTTTATAAAAATTCTCAGTCAAACTAAGTTAACTAAGAATTTTTATGCGTTCACTTGTACTGGATCATGCCATGGATAATTATTCGTTAATACTGAGGCCAAGTCTTTACTTTGCTGTTTACGCATTAAGCGAATTTCTGCGCGTTGCGGTGCAGTTTCATGTAAATATATTTCCTCTTCTGTTTCAGGAATGACACGTGGAACAGTTAGTGGCTTTTTATTTTCGTCCAATGCAACAAATGTTAACAATGAGGTGGCTGCAATTTTACAATTACCAGTCGCCAAATCCTCCGCAATAACTTTTACGAAAATCTCCATAGAAGATTTTCCAGTCCAAGTCACGTATGACTCAAAGCAGACTGAATCGGAAGGACGGATTGGATACAGAAAGTCTACGGAATCCATAGATGCCGTAACACAATCTGCTCTGCTGTGTCGAGCTGCTGAAATCGATGCAATTTGATCGATATCGCTCATTAAACGTCCGCCAAACAATGTATTATGGTTGTTGACATCATTTGGGAATACTCTGCTCGTTCGTACAACCCTTGATTCTCGACACTGCTTTTCTAGTTTCATTGTAAATATGGCCTCCTCCAAGATGTGAAACAAATCACTCCTTGAGTAATTTGAAAAATTAAATAATTGTTTTTTTGTATATCATCTAACGATACTCTTCGTTCACACAACTGTCAAGATTGAAATTTTAATTATATCACTTGTATTACTGTTTCATACTGTCATGCAGTAATGGAATATCTTTTTCTTCTAACAACCCTAAACTGATCAAGCCTTTCATAATACCATCTTCTGAACAAGATGCAGTGACGAGATCTGCTACTTCTTTTAATTCGGGTATAGCATTCTCCATTGCTACCCCGATACCTACCATCTTGATCATTTGCATGTCATTCGCACCATCCCCAAATGCATAGCTGTTTTCAATAGGAATATTCATGTGTTCAAGCATTTTTTGAATACCAATTGCCTTAGAAGCCCCTTCAGGCAACATATCTACCGAGTTTTCATCCCATCTTATAAAGGTATAATCCTTGAATAACTCCATGTACTTTTTGGTTTCCTTAGGAGTAGAGTAAATTTGTACTTGATTCACGACAGAGTGAGAATATACATTAGGATCTACAGGAGGATACGGTATTTTTAAACGTGCGGTTCCCTCCTGAACAAGTGGGTGTTCTTCAACGTTCGTTACGAACGACTCAAACGTGGAGTATGTCAATCCATGTCCTTGTTTATGCGCAAACTCGGTAAGTTGTCGTATAACTTCTGGCTTCATAGGATTCGAGTAAATTACTTCTCCATCCAATACTACATGCTGTCCATTCATGGAAACATAGGAATCAAACGATAGTTCTTCTAGCAACCAGTTGAACATAAGTGGAGCTCTGCCAGTACAAATAACAGTGTATATGCCCTTCTCCCGTAATGCCGTAAGAGATTGTTTCGTCGATTCCAAAATTGTTTTATCATGATTCATTAATGTTCCATCTAAATCAAAGAATACGATCTTTTTATCTAGATTCATTTTCTATTCCCCTTTCATATCTCATTGTCTACCATGTAGTTTATCAATTATTGGCCATATTCGCTGTAAAGTTGCTTGAAATTTCACTATATACTGCATTTGATATTTTTGTAAGGGCACGTTATTGTTGTTAGAGAGCGTATTTTTTTATTAAAAAAATTTGGAGGTTTATTTAATGAATATTACTGAAGAACGTGTAAGGGGAGAGAATATAACAGATTATTTACAATATCCAACATTTTCGACTCTTGAAGAAGAACGTCAATATAATAAACAAAGATTAGCAGGGGCATTCCGTCTGTTTGATCGTTTCGGTTTTACTGAAGGTGTAGCAGGTCACGCGACGTATCGTGATCCAGAGTTCAAAGATCATATGTGGGTTAATCCCTATGGCATACCGTTTGGCAAGATCAAAGCATCCGATCTTGTGATGGTAAATCCTGACGGAGAAGTAGTAAAGGGTAAATATTCTCTTCATAAATCTGCCCTCGTGATCCACTCTGCTATTCACGAAGCAAGACCGGACGTCACTGCTTCAGTTCACTTGCATCCTGTATACGGAAAGACATGGGCATCAACTGGTAGATTGATCGATCCATTAACACAAGATGCTTGCGCGTTTTACAATGATCACTCTGTATTGAATGAGTTTTCTGGTGTCGTGTATGAGGATGATGAGGGGGTAAAAGTTGCAAATGCATTAGCGGATAATAAAGCGATGTTTCTGAAGAATCACGGCCCGTTAACGGTTGGACAAACTGTTGATGCTGCTGCATTTTGGTTTATTACGTTGGAACGTTCATGCCAGGTTCAATTACTCGCAGAAGCTGCCGGTGTAGTAAGTCCGATTCCTCCTGAGCATGCAGCAAGCACTGCAAAACAAGTTGGTAGAGATATTGATGGTTGGGAAAACTTCCAACCACTATGGGAAAAAATTGTGAGTGAAGAACCCGACCTATTGGATTGATTACTTTACGTTACTACTTTTTAAAATGAAATAGAGAAAAGGGGGATCATATGTATACAGACCCATTCATTCGTGGAATACGTTTGAAGCGTGATCGAGTTCCATCATTTGAAGACTATCCATTTCATTTGCCTAGTATCAACACGCTAACCGAGCTAGACTTTCATCCGAACGTGACATTTTTTGTCGGAGAGAATGGTATGGGAAAGTCTACGTTACTTGAGGCTATTGCAGTTGCCTTTGGTTTTAATGCGGAAGGTGGTTCACTTAACTTCAACTTTTCCACTTATGATTCGCACTCCAAATTGGATGAATATATTACACTCATCAAAGGCGTCATCAGACCAACTGATGGATTCTTTCTGCGTGCTGAAACTTTCTACAATTTAGCGACTACAATTGAAGAGTTAGATAGTGCACCAAGTCCTAGTCCAAGGATTATTGATGGCTACGGGGGCACTTCACTACATGAACAGTCCCATGGCGAATCATTTTGGGCTACTTTCATTCATCGCTTTAGAGGGAATGGCATTTACTTACTAGATGAACCGGAAGCAGCTTTATCACCAATGCGTCAACTGTCCATGTTGAGCAGGATTCACGATTTGGTAGGTGAAGGCTCACAGTTCATAATTGCAACACACTCCCCACTTCTACTATCTTATCCTGGTGCAAAAATTATCGAATTCACAGATGAAGGTGTGCAAGAAACGACGCTAGAAGAAACTAGCCATTACCAAATTATGAAGCAGTTTTTTGATGATAAAGATCGTATATTACATTATTTGCTGAAATAAATTAACTGGATGAAAAAGCGATTATTTCCGAGGAAATAATCGCTTTTTGTCATTCCTTATTTTCTTTTTTAACTTGCTCCCTTGCTTCCTTCTTTATTTCTTCTACTTGTTCTTCTGCTTTTTTTGCTGCATCGTTAGCTAATTTTGCTGAACTCTTATCGTGATCATCTTTGGGTGTATCTGCATAACTCTTTGTCATTTTCCACACTCCTGTCTGATTATGTAACTTTATTATTCCCCGTATTCATGAAATAAAAACTCACATTTTTAATTACCTGTTTTTTCATGATACAATGAGGGTAGTATTTAGGAAAGGTGGACTACTTTTGTCTAAGAAATTGGCTATCTATTTGTCCATGCTTGTAATCGGCTTCGCATTTTTATTTTCAGCGGTTTTTCTCGATTTACCCGAAAAATTGAAATGGTTATTTTTAGCGATCGCAATCATATTGAATGTTACGTGTGCTGTAGCCGCTATGAGAATTGGCCTGAAAGAGATGAAACCCATTAAAAAGTAAATATCTTTTTGCAGAAAGAAGTGCTACCTATGAAGCGTTCTGCTAGTTATCGTATTATACGCATTGTCTGGATGGCGGTCACTTTTTTTATTCAAGTCCTATTATTCCAGAAACGTCACCGAGGTAATTTCACACCGACTGTCACCGAAAAATGGAATACACTAGTTACGAATCAAGCAAAAGTCTATAAAAAGACGGCTCTTGAATTAGGTGGATTACTCGTCAAACTAGGGCAATTCCTCTCTACACGTGCAGATATCATGCCCGCATCATTCATTGAAGAATTAGAAGGTCTGACTGATCAAGTAACACCAGTTCCTTCTGAAATGGCATTACAATTACTAGATGATGAATGGGGAAAACCGCATAGCGAGTATCTTAGGGATATTACGTCGAAGCCTGTCGCATCCGCATCTATCGGCGAAGTATACAAAGCAGTATTACATAATGGAGCAGAAGTCGCTATAAAAATTCAGCGTCCTAACATTGAACGAATTTTGCGTGCAGATTTTAAAGCAGTACGAATTGTCATTTGGCTCGCGAAAAAATGGTCTTCATTAAGCAAACAGATTGATTTAAATGTACTGTATAGAGAAATGACAGATGTAATCGGAGCGGAATTAAACTTTTTGGAAGAAATGAGAAACGGACGAGGTTTTGCTGAACGCTTTCCTAATATGACAGGGGTAAAATTTCCCGTCTACTATGATGAATATACGACTCGCAAAGTGCTTGTAATGGAATGGATTGAAGGTTCTAAAATAACTGATCTGGCATTTCTCGAACAACATCATATTGATCGCAAAGATTTATCTACCCGACTCTTTCGTTTATTTTTAGAACAAGTTCTTGAAGGGGGTCAGTTCCACGCGGATCCTCATGGCGGCAATATTCTTATACGGCCAGACGGTACGCTCGTATTGATCGATTTTGGTATGGTAGTACATATTACAAAAGAAGATGCGGACGCAATGTTTATTGTTACAGAAGGTATAATTTTGAAACAATACGATCGGGTCATCGACGGACTCGAAACTATGAACTTTTTACTGCCAAATGCGGATCGTAAAGTATTGGCTGACGCAATCGAGAAAGTTGTTAAAGCGTACGAGTCAAATGATTTATACGATATGAATAGTATGGTTGTAGAGAATCTTCTACAAGATCTGCAAGTCATCGTCCGAACTCAACCTGTTCAAATGCCTGCTGAATTTGCATTTTTAGGTCGTGCAGTCTCAGTATTTGTAGGCGTGCTTTATATACTAGATCCCGAAATAGATTTACTTGCTATTACACGCGCCCGTTTAGTTGAATGGGCTAAGAAGAAGAGTAAAGATAAAAACCCATTCACGAATAGAAAAGAATTTCAACGCACAGTATTAAACGGTGTTGGACAGGTTCGTAGCTTTGCTCCAAAAATCTCTTCCTATTTGGAGCAACCTGCATTGATCCATACTTATCTCAAACAACGAGATATAGATCATCGTAAATTTCAAGTGAAGATGCAAAACCGTCTATTTGCCGGATTCATCGCGGTTGGATCTTTCGCTACATTTACTTATAGCTTGATAGATCTCAATGTCGAACTATTGATTGGGTCTGGTGTAATACTACTCATTTCATTTTGGAAATATCATCGCTTGGGAAAATAAAAAAATCAGGGGCTCGGTAGCCTCTGATTTTTATTTACGTAATCATCCGCTGTTGGATGTAACTTTTCAGCCCATCGACCGAGTATACATCTCGCTTTGGAATAATATATGCACTCACCGTACTCGTATAAATATAGAAATAAGCCGAGTCTTCTATTAGCTGTTTCACGCCAGCCCATTGTACCTTTGTTTCACCCATGGCTGTCTGATCTGCAATTCCTGTTTTATTCATCTTCATAGAATGTGTCCCAACAAGTCCTTCATTCTTACCACTTCTAAGCATCTTGCTCACTTGCCGTGTAATATGAAAGTAGAAATACTTCGGATAAAAGATCACCCATAGAATAGCAGTTACTCCAAACGTAGCAAACAACGGACCTTTCGTCATATCAGTAAAGATCGATAAAAAATATGCAAACAATAAAAATATTAACGGTGATATATACCGCTGCCATCGTAATGAATTTTTACCGACTTTAGAAGTTTTCACATGATACAAATTAAAAGCAACCACATCTTGTTCCGTTAAATCATAATCAATTTCCATTTATTCCTCCCGTAAGGTGTGCTGTGTCATTTAACAGCAAGCAACTTTTCTCTTCTATATTTATTATAGTCAATGAAGCATTATCGATCTTGACTGTATATTTTTCATCTTCCATCAAGGCCACAATGATCCGTTTGATAAAACTACCATGACTCACGACGATCAGACGTTGATTGGGAATCTTTCGGACCTGTTCATTCACAAATTCAAGACCTCGCGCTATAACATTTTCTGCCGTTTCAAACTGTAAATCTAGTTCCCTCCACTGCGGTCCCCACTTCTGCTGCCGCTCTGACTCCGTCGTTCCTTCAATCAATCCGCCACTACGCTCACGAAGTCGATTATCTTCCACGACTTCAATCCCCGACTGCCTAGCTAGTAAATCTGCTGTCTGTCTAGCACGTGTCATAGGGCTAGTGTAAATAACGTCCCATTCCTCACTTGCCAAGCGCAGTGCCAGCTTTTTGGCAGTCTCTACCCCTTCTTCGTCCAACGGAATATTTGAACTTCCTTGTGCACGCCCTTCTTTATTCCAAGCCGTCACACCATGCCGAACAAAACCAATAATGGTCAATTCAATTCCCCCTAGATATTAGGTCTGAAAGATGGCGTCCTCTTAATCCATATATAATTCAACACTACGCCAAGTAATAATACAAATGCACCAAAGTAGAATGGATAGTCTACGTCTACATCAAATAAAGCCCCACCGATGATTGGACCAAATACATTTCCAATACTCGTAAACATCGAGTTCATACCGCCGACAAACCCCTGCTCATTTCCCGCGATTTTTGACAAGTATGAAGTTGCTGCAGGTCGTATCAAATCAAACCCTACAAAGATAATCATCGTAACAGCCAGTACGGAAACATAACTTTGGACGAACGTCGTCAGAAAAACTAAAATGGACGAAAAGACTAAACAGAAAAAGATTAGACGTTTCTCCCCTATCGTTCTCGCCAGTTTGTCGAATAACACGACTTGTGCAACCGCTCCGACTAGCCCGCCTCCTGTAATGATGATGGCAATGTCTTTAGGTGTGAATCCAAACTTATGATCAACGAACAAGCTGAAAATGGATTCAAATGATGCTAGGCCAAAAGATAAAATCAATATAATAATAAAGACAATAAAATAATGGCGAGCAAAAATCCTCTTTAACCCCGGTTTAGTTGCATCCTCCGCTACGGCTTCTCGATAACGTTCCGGTTCACGCAATGCAATAAAGGAAAAGATCGCCGCAAACAAAGCGAGTCCTCCAGCGAAGAAGAAAGGAACTCGAGTACCATATGTCGCTAAAAATCCGCCAACCCCTGGACCTAATATAAATCCCGTAGATATGGCAGCAGACATAAAACCTAATGCCTTAGAGCGTGTTTCCATTGTTGTAATATCAGCAATAAAGGCAGTAACAGCTGGCATAATGAAAGCAGCACTAATCCCACCTAAAATCCGAGATGCGAATAGTACCGGCAATGTCTGTCCAATCCCAAATAAGAATTCGGAAGAACTAAAAATGATTAAACCCACGACAATCATCTTTTTTCGGCCAAATGTATCTACCCATCTTCCTGAAAAAGGTGAAACAAGCAGTTGAGCCATCGCAAAAGTCGCGACCATATAGCCAACCACTGTACCCGATATATGTAATTCATTCATTAATCTTGGCATAACAGGTATAACTAATCCAATTCCCAAAAATGCAATTAGTAAATTGGTCAGTAGCAGACCCAACGTGATGGTTTCCTTTTTCATCTACTCTCTCCTACGTTCAGTCTAAGTTGATATTGGAATATCATAGCAACCACAGAATAAAGTTACAAGAAGAAAAGATTCAGAGTTCCAGTGATTTCACCACTTTAATTTCAAGAACTGCTGAATGAGTTGTTGTCGTACATTTTCATGTAATGGCCAGCTTTCCATTTCATTCACAATTTGATCACGCGTGCCAAAACCTTTAACGAATCCATTCATTCTTGCTGCAAACGTCGAATCAATCAACGACTCTGCAGAAGGATATAATGAATGTAACTGCTCCAATATATTCGGATAACGCTTCAAGTAATATTTCTGATGGCGGTTTTCAGCTAATGTAAAATGGCCTAATGGGGTGATTTCTGTTTCAATTGATTCTCCAAGCTCTATCTCCATTTCTCTCTTGACTAAACTGATTATCTGTTTTTGTTGCAGGTTATGATAGCGCAATGATGAAACGTATTGTTGCCCTTTGTATTGATCACGGTTTGGATAATGATTACGCCAAAAATGTAGAAGTATTTCTTCGTAAGATATACTCGTCGGATCATAATCAATTTCCAACGTTTCAGTATGATCTTCCATCGTCTTGTATGTTGGCGCTGGCGTAGTTCCGCCTGTGTACCCTACTCGTGTTCTGATGACACCTGGCAAGCTGCCAAAGCGCGCTTCTGGTCCCCAAAAACAACCCATTCCAAATGTTGCGGTTTCAAGGTCTCTGTTCTTCGTTAGCTCTTTATCAATTTCAATAGTAGTTAACATGACTAGCCATCCCCTTTATGTTAAGTGTACTCTATACAAAATAACATAATAAAAAACAGAGTCCATTTCGAGAAGGACTCTGCATGAAACGTCTCAAGATTTTTTATGTTTTCCCCACTCATCTTCTAACATACCGTATACGATTAAATCATGATAATGGTCATATAGAAACTCGCCGTCACGAATGACTCCTTCTTTCTTAAATCCTAATCTCTCAGGAATTGCCTGACTTCTTTTATTCTCCGTAGCACATCGGATTTCTACACGGTGTAGATCATATTCTTCAAATGCATAGTCTAGTAGCGCAGACACGACCGCAGTCATAATACCTTTTCCTTGATAATCTTGCGCCAGCCAATAGCCAATACTCGTTTGCTTATTTGTATTGTTAACTGAATGGAACCCTGCAAAACCCGCCAAGACTCCTTTATACATTATACCTGCTTGGAATCAACCCACGGCAACCACTCACGTAAGTACTCTCTTGATCCATCTACCAGTGCGAATAATACGTCTGCATCTTTCTGTCCTATCAGTTTCAATGAAATATCCTCTGTTACTTGATGTACAAACATAGCATAGCCCCTTTAAAAGCAATTATTTTATTCCGTGAACATTCACTATACCCCTACTTTAAGGCTGTTGGAAAAGAAAATCAATGAGTGAGTGTAGCATAATTTAGGAGAGAGTAAATGTATGAGATCTTATTCTCATGAGTATTTTTAAAACTTAATTATGTCGCTCTATTCATCACGGATATCTAATCCCAACATGGTAGCGAATTGAATCGCCTGCATAGAGGATACAATACAACCATCCAATTCTTTCATAGATACTGTCATGCTCTCGAATTCTGAAGTTTTGATCTCTACTCCTTTAAGAGGTGTTTCGTCAAAGCTTACCGCATCCAGATTACACTTCAGAAAGTATGTGTTTTTAAGTTTACAATCGAAGAAATCTGCATCTTTTACTTGGCAGTTATCGAACTGTACTCTCTCCCACCTTGTATGGACAAACGCAGAAAGATTGCAAATACACTCCTCAAATAACACATCCGTAAATCGGGCATTTATAAAGTTGACACCAAGCATTTTGCAATTATGAAAACTCACTCGGTGAATACTTATACCCGTCAAGTCTGCATTGGAAAAATCACAGTTTTCAAATCGAACATCTGTAGCGAATAGTTCCGCTAGAATAGCTCCTTGAAAACTAGAATTCTTAATGAGCATACTTGTTAATTGTGCCCGTTCTATTGTTTGCCCATCTATTCGTGAATCGATAACACTTGCATTTTGGAGGGATGAATCCTCTTCGTGTAGTAAGTCTTGTAACTGTACCGGTGTTAAATGCCCCGGTATTTTAGGCTGATGTAGTTTCATAATTTGAACTCCTATTCTCAAGCTTCTATAAAAGATTTATCGTCTTACGAGTGGTACTATGAATAAAAGGGGTGACCACTATGGAAATTAATGATCAAGCACGTAAAGAGCTATTAGCGCAAGTAGAAGACTTGTCAGATGAAGTGATTAATCGAAAACCAGCTGAAAACAGATGGTCTATTAAACAAATTGTGCAACATCTGTACTTAATGGAAGGTAGCGTTGCTAAAACCATTCAGACTAAGCTTTCTAACGACGATCAGAACATTACCACAGTGAAGCCGATTCAACTTACTGTGGATCGTTCTAAAAAAGTAGATGCGCCTGATTTTGTGACACCAACTTCAGATTTTTCTACTCTCCATGACTTGAAAAGTAAACTTTCTGCTACCCATTCTGCTTTACATGATATAGCTGAAAACGCAACGGAAGACCAATTAGCAGTAAAATCGTATCCCCATCCTATTTTTGGCGAAATGAGTCTTACGCAGTGGATTCCATTTGTCGGCTATCATGAACTACGTCATATTGAACAGATTAAAGAAGTAAAAGAACAACTCAGTATCTGATAAAGACCTCTACCATAACTTTGCGTTATGGTAGAGGTCTTTTCTCTATTGCTGAATATAGTAAATTGCTTGCTGAATACTTGAAAAGGTTTTTAATATTTGCTGAGGATCTTTAGCTGACGCTAATTTTTGTGCAAGATCTGGAGAGATGCCTGTAATATAAAGCTGACATCCCATAAGCTTCAATACTTGCTGAATTTCCAGCAACCGATCAATCGAAGTTCCTTGTTGCCAATATAAACCCGTTATATCAATCATTACATGATCCACTTCATTTGAGTGAACGTAGGCGCTCAGTTTCGTAATCAAAAGATTAAAGCGTTCTTCCGTCATTTGACCGATTAAGGAAACAGCCGCCAGGTTATCATAAATTCTCATGATAGGTAACATGAGCTGTTCTATTTCATGATCTTTCGTATGCAGCTCTTCTATTTGTTTGTATTGTACAGAAACATCTGTCTGCGTACCAATACAATATGGCACTCCATCAATAATAATTGGACGAAGACTGAGCCGATTCCAAAATAACGTACCGTCTTTTTTATAGTTTTTAATTACGATTGTCAAAGGTACTCTTTCAGAAACAGCTCTTCTGATCTTCGAAACTGTAGTTGGGTCTGTATCTTTACCTTGAAGAAATCTACAATTACGCCCCAATGTTTCTTCTTGAGTATACCCTGTCATCGTTTCGAATGTTTTGTTAGCAAAAATTATCGGATTATCCTCTTGCGAAGCATCTGTTACTAAAGCTGCAACTCTACTCCCATTAATGATCTCATCCATTAATTTTCTTTGAACTGCCTCCGTTAAATTCTTTATTTTAAACACACCCTATCAATTCAAATGGTATCTATTCTTTCCATAGTAGCACAATATTTGATGAAACATACAAACTATCAGGACAACTAGTGGATTTAATTACGATAAAGAAATCCCTCTGATTTCTACACAATCAGAGGGATATTGTCTTATACACGTATAGCTTGCATCTCGGCGAGTTCTTTCTCTGAACATAATACAAAATGTTCAGGTGCCACTTCACGAAATTCCACTTTTTCGTCAGGTCCATATTGATGGTCCTTCGGATTATACGGATGGCGCACACGAGAACGTTCATAAATTGGGTCAGGTAGTGGAATCGCTGACAGTAAAGACTTAGTATAAGCGTGCATTGGATTTCGATATAACTCATCCGCTGGAGCCATCTCCACCAGTTTACCGAAATACATCACGCCAATACGATCGGAAATGTATTTAACCATGGATAGATCGTGAGCAATGAATAAATACGTCAACCCTTTTTCTTCCTGTAGCTCTTTCAACAAATTGACGACTTGCGCTTGGATGGAAACGTCTAGAGCAGAGATCGGCTCATCCGCAATGATGAATTCTGGATCTACAGCTAATGCACGTGCAATTCCGATACGCTGACGCTGACCACCTGAGAACTCATGCGGATAACGCTCAGCATGTTCACGATTTAAACCAACAGTCTCAAGCAAATCAATTACCCGTTGCTTCCGATCCGTTTTACCTTTTACTAGACCATGAATATCTAATCCTTCTGCAATAATATCCAAAACTTTCATACGTGGATTCAAAGAAGCATAAGGATCTTGGAATATCATTTGCATCTTTCTATTCAATGCATGATTTTCCTTTTTGCTTTTGGGTGCGTGTACATCTACACCATTATAGAGGACTTGACCCGCTGTCGCGTCATATAATCGGATCATAGTACGCCCTGTTGTGGATTTACCGCAACCTGACTCGCCTACTAAACCAAAGGTTTCTCCACGTTTAATAGTGAAACTAATATCATCAATCGCACGGACTTCAGTAGATTTCCCTGCATTAAAATATTGTTTAAGGTTACGTACTTCAATTAAATTGTCTGACATCACACAGTACCTCCCGTCTGATCAACATAGTACCGGCTACCTTTAAATGTTTTCATACGCTCAATAATTAGGGCAGGCGGTTCAACTTCTGGTGCCTGCGAGTGCAATAACCATGTCGCTGCGTAATGTGTATCGCTCACTTTGAAGAAAGGAGGCTGACGCTCCATATCAATCTTCATCGCATATTCACTTCGCAAAGCGAACGCATCTCCTTTTGGAGGATTTAATAAATCAGGAGGTGTGCCGGGAATCGCATATAGCTTTTGATCTTCTAAATCCATAGAAGGCATTGAACTTAGTAAGCCCCATGTATAAGGATGTTGTGGATTATAGAAGATTTCGTCTACTGTACCGATCTCGACGATTCGACCACCATACATAACAGCTACTCGATCGGCAACGTTTGCTACTACACCCAGGTCATGCGTAATAAATATGATAGAAGTATCGGTCTTCTTCTGAATGTCTTTCATCAACTCAAGAATTTGCGCTTGAATCGTGACATCCAGTGCTGTTGTCGGCTCATCTGCAATCAATACTTTCGGATTACACGCAAGCGCAATTGCAATGACGATTCGTTGACGCTGCCCACCAGAAAATTGGTGAGGGTACATCTTATAACGATTTTCTGCATTCGGTATACCGACCAGATTTAATAATTCAATCGTCTGTTTACGCGCTGCTGATTTGTTCAACTTCTGATGTTTTAAGATCGGCTCCATGATTTGTCTTCCAATCGTCATAGTTGGATTTAATGAAGTCATTGGATCCTGGAAAATCATCGATATATCTTTCCCTCGAATCTTTTGCATATCTTTTTCAGGAATTTTTGTTAGATCTCTTCCTTCAAATAGAATTTCCCCACTCTTATATTCAGCACTTGATTCAGGAAGAAGCCGCATAATTGATTTCGTCGTAACAGATTTACCCGATCCCGACTCACCTACGATAGCAAGCGTTTCTCCTTTGTGCAAATCAAAATTTACGCCACGGATCGCTTTCACTTCACCCGCAAATGTGTGGAAGGAAAGCTCGAGGTCTTTTACTTCTAATATTTTTGTCAACTTGCTCTCCTCCTCTTAATCTTTCATTTTAGGATCTAGTGCATCGCGCAGTCCGTCACCTATCAAGTTAAATGCAATCATAAGAACACTGATGACAATGGCTGGGAACAATAGCACGTATGGCTGATTCTCCATCACTTTGTATCCGTCATTGATTAATGTACCTAATGAAGCAGCTGGTGGTTGGAGTCCGATTCCGATAAAGCTTAAGAACGCTTCAAAGAAAATCGCATTTGGAATCGTGAACATCGTGTTGATGATAATAATCCCCAGCATGTTCGGCAGTAAGTGCTTAGTAATGATTTTTCCATCCTTGGCACCTAGCGTACGTGAAGCCAATACGAATTCCTGTGATTTATATTTCAATGTCTGTGCACGTACAATACGCGACATGCCTATCCAACCAGTTATGGTGATCGCGACAATGATGGCGGTTATTCCCGGGTCCATAATCATAATCATCAAAATAACGACAATTAATGTAGGAATACCGATCAAAATCTCAACAACGCGTTGCATGATGTCATCCGTACGTCCACCGAAGTATCCAGAAATCCCTCCGTATGCGACACCTATAACCATATCAATGGCTGCGGCTACAAATGCGATGAATAGTGATACACGAGTACCTTCCCAAAGTCTTGTAAACAAGTCTCGACCGAGTCCGTCTGTACCGAACCAATAATATTCATCAACTTTTTTCATTTCATATAGATTGACAGTCTTCCCTGCTAGCTTACCATCCCCATCAAAAAGTCCTGTTGCTTCAATGCCAGGTATTTTAGGCGGTAAATTTGCATGGCGTAAGTTTTGTGTATCACCCGCATGTCCATTTAAATGAGGACCGATGAGTGCCATGAGTAAAACCAATAAAAGAATGACCATACTGACAATAGCTGCCTTATTTTTACGGAGCCCTAGCCATGCATCTTGCCAGAAACTCAAACTCGGTTTCTCTATCCGTTCGGAATGATGCGCGTCGATTGACACTCGTTCAAAATGTTCTGGTGTTAATTTTTCTTGTTCATTGCGCATTATCCCTTACCTCCAGACACGCGGATACGTGGATCGATAACACCGTATAAAATATCCACAATAAAAATAATTAAAATAAGGAAGGCTGAGAACAATAATGTCGTACCCATGATCGTAGCATGATCATTCGTCATAATAGACGATACGAATTGCTCACCAATTCCTGGAATAGCAAAAATTTGTTCTACAACAAGTGAACCCGTTACTAAACCAGCTGCCAATGGTCCGAGAACCGTAATTAAAGGTATTAAGGCATTTCGGAATGCGTGTTTAAAAGCAATTTCAAAACCATTGGCACCTTTCGCCTTAGCCAAAATAATATAATCTGAATTCAACACTTCTATCATCTCAGTCCGTATAAAGCGCGCGGATAGGGCAAGCGGCCCCATAGCGAGTGCAAGCGATGGCAGGACACTAGATTTCCAACCGTCATTCCACAAACCGACTGGTAGTAGATGCCACTCTGAAGCAATCCAATATTGTAGCAATGATGCAAATACAAAGGACGGAATAGAAATACCGAGTATTGCAAAAAAGGTGCTTCCATAATCCCAGAATGTATTATGCTTCAATGCGGCAAGCATACCTAGCAGGATTCCAACAATGGTCCCGAAGACCATCGCTTGCGCTCCCAAGATTAAAGAAGGTTTCAATCTCGTAGCCAATAAATCGTTGACGCTCTTCCCTTTAAATACAAACGACGTACCTAAATCACCTTTTGCCAAGTTTTTCATATAGATTGCATACTGCACAGGCTTAGGCTTATCGATTCCATACTTCTTTTCAACAATTGCTTTTTGTGTGTCATTCAACTTGTTGTAAGAAGCGATCGGTGAACCTGGCAATGTTTGCATAAGGAAAAAAGAGGCCGTTGCAATTAAAAACAGTGTTATGAACATATACACGATGCGTTTTCCAATATACTTAACCATGGTACGTTACACCTCCAAAAGAGTTTCTTACTTACTTATGCAAGTAACCACTTGACATTTTTCGACAATAAATTAAATATTGAAACTATTTGCCGTTACTAAAAAGAGAGTATATGGATATTTACCCCCATATACTCTCCCCTATTAAACTCAGATCTTTACTACACTACAATTATTTACCTGAAATGTATGCCCACTTATAGCTATAGTCAGCACCAAATGGATGATCCACTAAGCCCTTAAAGTAAGGTTTATGCAAGAAAATTAATCCACGCTGATAAATTGGTGCAATCGCAGCGTCTTCATCAAGTAGAATTTTCTCAGCTTTTGCGAATGCTTCATAACGCTCTTCTGGCTTAAGAGCCAAGTCGCCTTTAGAATCTTCAATCAATTTATCGTACTCAGGATTAGAGTAAGACATCAAGTTGTTTGTACCATCTGTTACGAATAGATCCATGAATGAAATTGGATCTTGGAAGTCTGGTCCCCAACCTGATACTTGAATATCATAGTCCTGGTTACCATCCAAATCCAAACGTACAGAGAATGGTACTTCTTTCAATGAAATTGTTAATCCTTCCAAGTTACCTTCTAGTTGAGCCTTGAAATACTCGTCCATTTTCTTGGAAGCTTCTGTATCTCCGCCAAGAATTTCAAGATCAAGAGATTCAACGCCTAGTTCTTCAAGGCCTTTTTTCCAGTGATCTTGTGCTTCTTCCACATTGTACTCCAAGTGGTCACCGCTCAACTCACGGAAGTCTTTTTCATTTTCATCAAATGCAAAGTTTGTTGGTACTAAGAAGTTTGCTGGTAATGAACCGTTAGCTAGTACTACATCTGCCATGTCTTGCTTTTCGAAAGCTTTAGCAATAGCTTTACGGATGTTCACATTAGCAAGTGGTGTTTCTTTACCATCACGCTCTTGATTAAACTTGAAATAGAATACAGACGTTTCTGGTTGAACCACGGCTTCTTCATCATCGCGATATTGCTGAGCAAGATCACCAGACATTTCTGCCCGATCCAATTTTCCATCCTGGTAAAGTTTTACTGCAGTTGCAGGGTCTTTTACTACGTTTACATGAATTTCATTAAGCTTTACGTTTTCTGCATCCCAGTAATGTTCGTTCTTAACATAAGTCCAGCTATCGCCAGTTCCATCCCATTTAGTTAAAACGAATGGTCCATTTGAAAGAAGGCTATCAGAGTTTGTTGCAAATGCATCCGCTTTAGAAGCTACGAACTCTTCTTTAAGTGGATAGAAAGTCCCGAATGACATGAGTGACAAGAAGTATGGTACTGGACGCTCCAGTGTTACTTCAAACGTCTTTTCATCTACAGCTTTAACTCCAAGCTCAGATATTTCCATTTTTTCTTCAGAGATTGCTGTCGCATTTTTCACTACGCCAGACATCATGAATGGTCCATAAGGTGAACCAGTTGCTGGATCAATTGCACGCTGCCAAGCATAGACGAAATCATTTGCTGTTACAGGTGTTTCATCAGCCCACATTGCATCGCGAAGTTTAAATGTATACGTCAATCCATCTTCACTTACTTTTGCTTCTTCAGCAGCCATTGCGGGTTCTGCAATATTATCTTGGTTTAAACGGTATAAACCTTCATTGATATTGTTTAATACATTGAAGCCTACTTGATCTTCTACGATTGAAGAATCAACGGATGGAATAGCTGCGCGTTCTGACAAGTAAAGAACCTGTTCTGCATCCGGTTCTCCATCTTCGTCTTTAGCGTGCTTTTTTTCTTCAGTTGCTGCATCTTTGTCCTTGTCGTCCCCGTCTGCTGTTGGCTTTTCTTCGTCTTTCGAACCACCACATGCAGCTAAGAACATACTTAAGACTAATGTTAAAGCCATTAATATAAGCCACTTATTTCTTTTCAAATTGTTGACCTCCCCTTTGATGTTTTTGTAGTGCTAGCTTTTTCATTATACAAGAAGAATTTCTAGATGTAAACGCTAACAACGCTATTGTCATAATTTTGAACTATCATAGAAGATTCTACACATTTTAATTTATGTCCTGTATGATAGATAGTAGTTACTAATTCTATAAATGAAAAGAAGGATTCCATATGAAACGTAATATTATTGTATTTCTACTATCTCAATTAGTGATTGTTATTTCTGCCTTTTCGGTATATGGTGAAATCTCACTACTCGGCTATATCAATGCTTCCTTTTTCATCAGTGGATTTCTACTATTTATCGGTTCGGTGGTATTTATTATTCGTACAGGCTCTTTTGATTTTTTCATGACGAGTACACGAAAGGTCTTTGCTTTGAAAGGCCAGAGGGAAGTGCTAGATTCAATGCGTGCTCCATCCGAGGCGATGTCAGCGAGTCCGGCGTGGTTTTTCGCCGCTGGTATACCCACTTTCATTTTAATGATTGTTGCGCTTGGAGTGTACTATTTATAAATGTTGATCCTGACAGAACTTCTTAAGTTATCTTCAACCCCAAAACAGCCCTTCCTTGAAAAGGAAGGGCTGTTCTTGCTCTTATTTACGTTCTTCTACATCTAACTTACTTCCATCATTAAATTTAATTTCTACTTCAATTTTCTCGTAATTTGCATCCAAGCCAAAGATTTTCAGCACTTGATCAATCGCTTCCTGCTTTGTGCTGTCTTTCGTCAAATCGAGTTGTTTAACCTTCGGGTATAAATCATCAAATGCTTCTTGATTTTTCAAGTATACACCATTTACTTCATCTTCCACTTTCGCTTCAATTGGTTCATTTTCGTCTTGTTCAATATCCGCTTCGTATTCTTTATCACCACTGTACAAAACTTCAATCTGGATTTCTTTAAATGAAAGTTTATCCATATCTGCTTTCATATTATCCGTTGCAGAATCTGTTTGTTGCACAGCGTCTGTATTACCTCCATCAGTAGAGTTTTTGTTAGTATCTTCAGTTGTAGGCTCAGCAGGTTGTTCCACAGGCGGTGTTGTGCCTGAGTTTTCTTTCACATTGTCATCCGTCGTATCAGTCCCGCATGCTGCAAGGCTGAGTGCCATGACAGATATTCCAGTTAGTAACAAACGATTCATATACTATTCCTCCTAAAAGTTGTCTTGCCACTATTAATACCCCCAATTCTATTTTTTTAATCGCTTAATTTTAATTAATGAAGGGTATGTTATATGTAAAGGAGTGATTTCAAATGAAAAATCAAGGTCCCGTAACTGCTAAAGAAGCTATTGATTCTATTGAATCAGCGGTGCATACAGAAAGTCATTTACGACGTGCACATGCAATTGGTGTCGCATTTGACGCGACTTTCCAACCAACCGGGGCTGCCGTACCTTGGACAACAGCTGCCCATTTACAGCAAAGGGAAGTTTCAGCTGTTGTACGTTTTTCTCATAGCTCTACAAGCCGAAATCCAAGCGAACGATTGAATCCAATTAAAGGAATGGCAGTGCGTTTTCAATTATTTGATGGTACATTCACAAATTTGACTATGGCCAATATACCGATTTTTATTAGTAAAACTCCAGATGCCTTTATTCGTTTGGTGCAGGCATTCGATTCTCGTAGTACATGGGCACAACGAATAGATGCATTGATACATGATGCAGAGTACAAAGCATTTGGTTCCATTTTAAAAGAACTACAGCCTTTTCGTAATTTCGAGTCCCTCCATTACTATTCAATCCATGCGTATTATTTGAGAAATAAGGACATGCAAAAACAGGCTGTCCGATTTGAATGGCAACCTGTTCCCCAAAATGATGATGGTAATGTCAACAGCTCAATGGAAAATGAACTTATTCATAAAGTTAGACTAGACCAGTCTGTACGTTTTCGCTTACTTATACAATTCGCCGAACATGGAGATGCAATTGATGACCCAACTATCGCCTGGCCCGATGATCGAAAGAAAATTGAAGCAGGAACCCTAACACTGAACTCTCTTCGTGTAGATAACGCTGAGTCCTTCATCTTTGATCCAACGGTTACTATAGAAGGAATAGAATGCAGTGATGACCCCATACTACATTTCCGATCCACGGCGTACGCTGAATCTGCCAAGCGACGCGGCGTTAGATAAACCTAGTAGACTTTCTATGTCAAAGTCATAAAAAAATCACAATATATTCTCCGACACTACCATTTAGTCATCCTTTTCGAACCCAGTATGAATACATACATTCACGGATAATGGTGGTCAATCGTTAACGTCTCTACAGGTAGTTACTGAAGCCTTTACTGTAGGATTGAATATATTGTGACGTACCCCTTTATATTTACTACGTAAATGCCTGATATAACAGTCACGATACGTCAGGCATTTTTCATTCACGATCTTCTGACAATCCTCTACGTTGAATGCTTCCCCACTCACGTTTTCCGCGCAAAGCACTAATAATCCCCTCTGTGCGCCAAATTAAGGTTAGTGGCCTGTACCAAAATACTTCGGTTAGTGACAACATCACTAGACGAACTAAATCCTTCACTGCGGGATATGTATTACGACTCCATGCCTCCAATAAAATGGATGCCATCGAAAACAATGATCCATATAAAATAAATAATAAACCAAGAATTCCAGCGAAGACTATATACGCTTCCCCCATAAATAGAGACAAGACCATATAAGCATAGCCAGCCAATTCTATTACGGGTCCGAGCAATTCAATGAACAAGAAATAAGGAATTGATAGCAGCCCTACCGAACCATACTTAGGATTAAATGCCATTTTCTTATGTAACCAGAGGCTTTCGGCCAGTCCTTGATGCCAACGTCGACGCTGAGTACGTAGATCTTTGAAGTTATCAGGAGCTTCTGTCCAACAAACCGGATCTGGTGTAAAAACAATTTCTTTATCTTCTTTACAATCCGATATTTCTTCATGTAGCTTAACTACTAGTTCCATGTCCTCTCCAACTGTATTCTTCGTATATCCGCCTACTTGCATTACCCATTTTTTTGAAAAGACACTGAATGCTCCGGATATGATTAGCACCATATTGTATTTGCTAAGCGCCATTCGTCCCATAAGAAACGCACGCATATACTCTATAATTTGCATTATTACGATAGCCGAGCCTGGCAAACCTTCTCTGACCACTTGCCCCATTTGGATTTCATAACCATTCGCAATCCGTACAGTGCCGCCTGTCGCAATAACTTCTTTATTGGATTCCATGATAGGCTTCATTACACGCAGCAGTGATGTACTATCCAATATGGAATCTCCATCGATTGAACAGAAATATGGATATTTTGACACATTAATTCCTACATTTAAGGCATCCGCTTTCCCACCATTCACTTTCGTAATCAACAGTAAATTGGGGTGCATATCGGATTGATAGATAGCTTCGATAGGTTGCGTTTCAAGTTGTTGATTCACTACTTTTCGAATTGGCTTCATATTGAAATGCTCAATTATAATATCTTCCGTATTATCTACAGATCCATCATTGATCACCAATATCTCAAATTGAGGATACTGCAATGCCAACAACGAATAAATATTCCCAAGCACACCTTCTTGCTCATTGTAAGCAGGAACAATTATCGTTACGGGCTGCGTATATATAAAATCTACAGCTCCTTCATCCGATAAATTTTTCTGCAACTTTCGTTCTTTTCCTAACTGAATAAATGCGATAAGTAGCATGGATGTATATGAAAAAATAACAGCTAGCATATAGACGAGCAGTATATAGCCAATAAACCCAAAAAACGACGACGTTATTAGAGGTGCGTTCATCTTAGTACTCCTTTCCGAACATCTCTTCCGCTACATCGACCGCAAACTCGTCAGATGACATGGTTATTACAGAGTAAAGTGCTTGATGACCATTTTTTAAAGATTTAATCGATTTTGCGGCTTGTGCACGAACTTGATAAGTAGGATCTTTGATCAAGTGTTTAAGTATAGGCAATGCTTCATCTGTCGGTGCAAAACGGAAAATCTTAGCTGTCATCAGGCGTTCTTCCCAGATAGTTGAATGGGAGAATGGCTCATATAACTCAAGCGAGTCCGCTACTTCTAGTTCAGCAATACTTTTTAATGCCCTAATTCGCATTTCTTGATCCGAACTATCCAAACACTTATGCAATAAAGGAAGCCAATCAAGGTAATGATGAACACCTATAATTTCGATCATCGTCAGCTGAAGCAATTCAGGCAAAACATCGAAGTCTTCAGCTAGTAAATTAATCTGTTCTTCATCTAGCCCCATCAACAATTTTTTATAATCAAATTCACCTAGCGGAACTTTCGGCGCGATGAAGTGTGCTACGAAATCAGTACGAGAAAACTTTCCTATAATCTCATACATTAATAATAATTCAGTTTTCGAATGTTTTTTCTTCTTTTCCAACAGCGCGGAAACCGGATCCAGCATAAATCGCAAGTGAAATAAGCTGATTTTATTGAGTGTATTAATACGCAATTCCCTACTCCGACTAGCAAGTTTTCCCTTATAGTAATCACTCATATATACAGCGGCAAAAGCATTTACCTTTTCTTTAATTTCATCTGAAGAGATGTGGTAGTTAACGCGAAAAAACAATTCATCAATCGCTTCGAGTTCTAGATTCCCATGGGGTTTAAGCCCTTCAAGTGACATATCTTCTTCTAGTAAATATTCATACCAGTCGACTTGACGATCTTCAATATACTTTATAACCTTCTCTTTTTTTTTCACTTCTTGCATTCTATAAAACACAAGTAAAAAGAACAAAGCGAATAGTATAATCAACAACACTACGATGACTAATAACAATGATATTAATATCTTATCCATAATAAATCCGTCTCAATACTTTCTTAATTTGTGATTCAAATAACTTTGGATTAAATGGTTTCGTTATATATTCATCAACACCGTTTTGATAGGCGTAAATCATTTCCGCTTCACTTTTTCTCTTGGTCATCATAAAGACATGATATTTCTGCGTATTCGGCAATTCGCGTAATGTATATAATACTTCTAATCCATTCTTTCTCGGAAGAATGTCATTCATAATAACTAAATGTGTGTGGGAAGACTGGTACCATTTGGATTCAATGAAATATTGTCCATCATGGAATACTTGGATATCCAGATCCAGTTGTTTTATGGAAATACGCTCCACCAGTTTTTGTATAATCATCGTGATAACGGGGTCATTGTCAATAATACTCACTCGCACACATTGTCGCTCTAATGTTCTAAAGGTGCGATCTTTTACATAAGGCGTACCACCTGGTAATTGTAATGCACGGTTTACTGAATCATTTCCCACTTGTAGTACATCTTCAAGCGTTGCATCTCCATTACGAATTTCAATTACCGAAACGCCTACTCGGTAAGAGCGAGTCGATTCAGTACGGCGCAATCTCTCAATAAAGACATCTGCTTCATCTTCGCCGGTATTCACCATTAAAATGATATCCGGTTCACCGGTCGGGAAACTGAACAATAAATCTGAAGTACGCATCTGCTCTAGAAGAATTTGCTTAATTTCTGGACTTTCAGGACTTTTGACAAAGACTATGGTGAACACTTGACGGAAACGTTTCGTATTCGCCATCTGCCAATGAAAGAGTTGATGAAAGAGAGAAGCATCCAGCATATTCAGTTCATTTTTATTTATTTTCATACTCATTACACCCTTCTTCAGCTGACTTATTAGTAGTCTTTTTTCAAATAGACTATGCGCAATCAGCGAATCTCCCATCCCTATGTTAGTAAACTCACTCCTATTTTCTAGTAGAGGAATCGCTACTCTTTTCACTGTTCTTTCTGTGATAGGTTTCATCTAAGATCTCTTCCATCATCGGAAAATATGTAAGCCAATAGAAGGCAGATACATCTTTAGCAAAGTATTTATATACAGTATGTATCCCTTGCCATTTAACAATGGGGTTCTTATCAAAATCTGCGTAGTCTCCCGCAAAATAATAGGTATTCGCGTGTTCTTGATGCAACACCGCGGGGAATATTTCCGGAATATCCGCCTCTTGCAATACACTACGACCTTTTTCCGTCAAATCAAATTCATATGTCGCCAAAGTATTGGTTTTTTCATTTGGCTCTACTACATCGAACCAATACATATAATCCGATGAATACACTTTCGGAAACTTTTCCTCTCCGTCTTTTGTTAATTTGAAATGGGCAGCACTTTTATTTTCTTGTCCATCTAAGACAATCACTTTTCCAGATGTATGGACAAACGCAAGACCAGAACCGGCAAACAACCATTCACTATTCTTCTGCTCTTTATACCCTTCGACAAGCCACTTCGGTACTTCTGCATTCGACATGTCATTGAAATACCGGCCGATCCAGCCTGTCCAAGTAATTCCCAGTTCCTTTTGCATGATCGTACTCATTTCTTCACTAGTTGGCGATGCAAAACTATTGAATTCTGCGATTAATGTCGTATCCTCGCCTTTGCTAGCCATTAGTTCGTTCCACTCCATCAATTCCATACCGCCATATAGTAGTTCGGATCGAGAACCATCAGGTTTGGCTTTAAGATCATCGCTGAATACGCCATATGTATCCGCAACATAGATCATATCAAGTGGTCGTTCATGAAATGGCTCCAGCGCGACCTGGTCGTATGGATCGAATCCATAATAATCAAGACTCCTATCATAAGCTTCCCTGTCAGGCCGAACAATTTTCTTACCTTCTAATACATGAAATAAACCGTTATGCTCACGATAATCTTTCTTCGCGACCGATTTATCGATCACAGCGATATCCATTACTTTCTCTTCTTTTAAGGCCCAATAGATTCGTGGAGACAACACGAGTAAAATCAACAGTATGGCTATGGCTATTTTTTTCACTAATATGTCTCTCCTTTACTTATATCGATTACTAGCCAATTTTTCACATTCCATTCTTATTATACAGTCTAGTATTCTCTCAAACAATCTGAATGTACATAATTGCAGTATAAATATACTAGAATATAGCAGATATCTTAGTGTATAATTTATTAGTAGTACTAAAACATCATGAAATACTGTTCTATCTTACGTTACTAGAGAAAGGTGACTACTATGTCTAAAAAAGCACGAGTAATTTGGATGGTGGCAAGTCTATTGATTCTATCTAACTTCATTTGGTTAAAACCAATGTTAACGATGCGCATTGACCAACCAAAAGCTACTTGGTTGTGGCATACATCGCAAATACTTAGTCAATCTGATGCACTCATCGAATTTTCAAAGAAAAAAAATGTATCAACGCTGTATTTGCAAGTCAACGCAGATATTCCGAATGATGCTTATCAACGCTTTATTCGCAAAGCTAGCGAGCAAAATATAGAAGTACACGCCCTTGATGGCGCACCGTATTGGGCAACTGACCAAGAATCCGTTCAAAGTTTCTTTCAATGGGTAGAAATGTATCAATCCGTTTCAGAGAATAATGAACAGTTTGCCGGTATTCATTTGGATATCGAACCGTATATTTTACCTACATGGGATTCTAATTTACAAGAGACTATCAAGAGCTATCAGCAAAATATCCAATTCGCGGCTAGTAAATCTACTCGCCTTGGATTACATTTTGGAATTGATATACCGTTTTGGTTCGATTCCATCTACTATTCGAATAGTATGGGTGAAGGTGTACTTTCAGAATGGCTGATCGACCAATCCGACAGTATAAATGTCATGGCCTATCGTAACAAAGCAGGTGGTAGTAATGGAATGATCAGTTTAGCACAAAGCGAAATGGATTATGCGAGCGCTAGAGGCAAGCAAGCACGTGTAGCAATAGAAACTAGTAAATCTTCTGAAGGTGATTATCTATCTTTCTTCGGTAAAAATAATGCATATATGGAAAAACAGTTAAAAGAAGTAGAACAATCATTCAGTCATGCTGAGGCGTTCCGTGGAATTGCTATTCACTCATTAGAAAGCTGGATGATACGTAAATAATAGATTAGGTATGGGAAAAACAACCTCCTTGAAAAAGATTTTCAAGAAACTTTCTTACCTTTGGGCTAAGCCCTAATTTATGAACTGGTTTGAATTGAGTTGCAGTAATTACGCTACTAGTAGATGACTTCAGTATTGTGCTGAAGTCATCTTTTTTTATACTCCATCGTTTACAGTAACGGTACTAACGATTGATCCTTTCATCTACTAGTCCTTTCAGTTAGAAAAGTACTAGCCAGATAAAAGACTGCATCTTTTCATTTAAAAACTATACTTTTAAGGATTTTTTTCTACGTCTGATTTCTCTATCATTCTATAACCTTTTATAAAATAAGAATTTTATATAGTCATTTTCACGAATATATTTTAAATTTGATTTTTTCATTACAATTTTGTTAAAATAGTAACGTGTCAATTCAATGAACGAATCTAATTCATCATGTTGCATGAATCAGAACATACTAGCAAAGCTGGCAAGAGAGATTGACGACTTACTACAAGGAGCTGATGTGTATGACAACAGAAGAAGAAAGAGCACTGAATACTATAGAAGAAGATGAAACAGAAAAAGATTATTCCTTAGATCGTGTTCCTTTGGAAGATCGCAATAAGAGTTGGCTGAGTATTACCAATATCACGTTCGGCATCGCGACTGCCATTTTTTATTTTCAAATGGGCAGTGTCATGGCTTTGCAATTCGGTGCACCAAACGCTATCGTTTCGGCTATCTATGCTATCATCGTCGCCGGTTTGCTTGGTACTGTCATTGCATATCTATCCGCTAAATCCGGCATGAACGTTAACCTTTTATCACGTGGTGGGGGATTTGGCTATATCGGATCATCGCTAACTTCATTAATTTACGCTTCGAACTTCATTATGTATTGCGCGTTTGAAGGGTTAATCCTCGTTTCAGCTGTTCATTATTTCACGCCTGACTTTCCTAAATGGATTTTAATTATCATCTTTGGCACACTTGTTATTCCATTGAATTGGTTCGGAATTGAGCAGTTGGACAAACTTCAAAAATGGTCTATGCCAATATTTATGGTATTCCTTTTCACAGCCATTATATTATCGTTCATCAAACCGGCTGTTTACACAGGGCCCGTATTCTCTTATATGCCCGAAGGCGTTCAATTTGGGGGAACTGCACTATTGTTCTGTATCGGGATGCACAATGGAATTATGGGATTAACGGCTTTACTCGCATCAGACTATGCACGTTTCCTAAAGCCATCCGATAGAAAGTTCGGTTCGATTGCAATCGGTTTCATCCCGCAGATTTTTTGTTACGGAGTAATGGGTGGACTTGGTATTTGGTTCGGTGTGCGATTCTTGGAAAAAGATCCAGGCGTATATATCGTACTGTTGCTAGGCATTGGTGGTGCATTATTTACGATGCTGACACAATTGCGAATTAATGTCACCAATATCTACAGCAGTTCTTTATCACTATCAAATTTTTTCGAGAATGTATTCCGCTTCACGCCAGGACGTAGATTCTGGGTAGTAATCTCAGCTGTAAGTGCTATTTTATTAATGCTTGGTGGTATTGTCGATCACTTAGATACGGTCATGACATTCCAAGGTGTGTTCTTATTTTCTTGGGCTGCTATTCTCGTGACAGATGCAGTAGTCGTCAAGAAGTGGCTAAAAATTGGCCCCACCTATTACGTTGCAAGACAAGAGTATTTATATAAATGGAATCCCGTTGGTGTTGCATCGCTACTTATAGCAAGCACATTCGGCTCTATCGCCGCGGCTGGTTATTTAGGCATATTCCTACAATCTACAGCTGCATTTATCGCTGCCATATTGGCTGCTGTCTTGACAGTAGTTATCGCTCTGTATACAAAAGGTAAATATTATTTAGTACGAGAACCAAATGATATTACAGCAGACGATAAACTAGGGTAATATTAAGCCACTTTAGAAAACTGTATAGTACGTAAATAATAGAATATGCATAAAAAAAGCCGTCTCCTGGAAGACGGCTTTTGTATTGCTGTAAAATAATTCAAATTCACGCTTTGTCATCTTGTTGATAGAAAACTGGCGGCACAGATCCAAATACTCTACGGTGATATAACATAGGATCTTTATCTTTCTCAACTTTTAGATCGATTACTTCGCCTATAATAATGGTGTGATCTCCAGCTTCAATGGTTTGGAATGTTTTACATTCGAATACACCGAATGCATCCTCGATAATCGGTAACCCATTATCTGACATTTCCCATTTACATGTGGAGAAACGATCTTCTACACGGCTTGCAAATGTATTACAAAGCTCCTGTTGGTTTCCAGCAAGTACGTGTACAGCAAATTTACCTCCTTCTGTGAATGCTTTAATAGAAGAAACTCTATGATCAATAGACCATAAGAGAAGCATCGGATCCAAGGATACAGAGGCAAACGAGTTTACTGTCAGTCCAACTGGTGTGCCATCTTCGGTTACTGCAGTCACCACTGTTACACCAGTTGGATAATTCCCCATAATTTCTTTGAATAAATTCTGTTGTTCTTCTTTTTTCATGAAACATTCTCTCCTTTATAAATAAGCCAATTTGCGTAACAGATCTAGTCCATCACTCTTAAAGTAGGCATGTCTACATCCATCATAGCACTTTCACCACCTTTCTTCAGTTTTCTCCTCTTGGTGTCACGTTTTCTTTTAGAATATGCAATTTCTCCACCGTTTGTCATCTTCTACTTTATTGTCATTATCATTACTAAAGAATCACTTCTAATATTTTATGTTTACAAAACTAAAATAAGGATATTAATAACATAAGAAAGTCTATCAAACATCTAGAGGAGGAAATCTATAATGAATTTGAATAAACTTAAGAAAAGTAATTTATTGAAAGTAGGAACCGCTGCAATTCTTTCTGTTGGTGTTCTTAGTGCTTGTGGAGATGACGATCCCGTAATCGATGAAAATGACGATGTTGAAGTAGATCAACCAGCTGATGTAACGCCAGATGATGATGTGAATGTGGACGAGCCCGAAGTAGACATGGAACCTGACACAGATACTGAAGTTAAAACTAACGATTAATCACCTATAATACGAAAAACCCCTCTGTAATCACGCAAATACGATGATTTATAGAGGGGTTTTTATTATATATATTCATTCTACGTTCTGAATCACTCAATTTTCCCCTGTTTTAATGTGTAAAGTCCTGGCACAACGTATAGTTTCTATCCATTCGTCACACTATGTCTAGTAGAGGTGCATTGGTAAATTATGAAAGTCATATATACAAGGAGGAGAGCAACGTGACAGAACCTAGACAACCTGAAGACACGCAAAAAGGAATAAGTCGTAGGAATTTCATGAAAAATACCGGCCTATTAGCTGGAGGTCTAGTTGGTGGATCATTATTCGGCGGATTATTGACTAACCAGCTCCAAAAACCAAGCGCCCCTGCAGACATGGGAAAAGAGGATACTCACTTATTGGAGGCCCGTACATTCTTTAGTAATGCTGAAGATTTTCTAATACTTTCCGCTGCTACTGAAAGGCTATTCCCTAAAGATGATCTAGGGCCAGGCGCTATTGAACTAGGTGTCCCCTATTTTATCGATAGACAACTTGCCGGAGAATGGGGAATGAACGGAAAAGAATATATGAAAGGGCCTTTTTTGCAAACAGGTGCGGTAGATCCATATGAAAGCCAAGCAGATACGACACAAGATCAAGGTCCAAATGCTGAAACGCAAGTACCTACGCCAGCCTTCAGATATCAAACTCCTATGACAAGAGGTGATATTTTCATGGAAGGTGTACATGCACTGGAACAAACAGCTCAAGAGAAATTCGAAATGAACTTCCGCAAGTTGGAGCCCGAACAGCAAGACGAGATCTTGCAGATGTTCGATAGCGGAAAAGCGAAGATGAACGGTGTCGCTTCGACGACATTCTTTAATCTATTATTACAAACAACCATTGAAGGTGCTTATGCCGATCCAGTCTATGGCGGGAACCGTAATATGGAAGGCTGGAGGATGAAGGAATTCCCTGGTCCACGTATGAGCTATACAGCAGATATTGAAAAAGAAGACTTCATCGTAATGAAACCTGAGAGCTTACGGAATTACCAAGGTCACTAATAACGGGAGGAACTCATATGGCGAAAAAACTAAAAAAAGTAGATGTAGTCGTAGTGGGAAGTGGTTGGGCAGGTGGAGTAGTTTCTGCCGAATTAGCTAAAGCTGGTTATCAAGTAGTCACCCTAGAACGAGGTAAAAAACAAGAACGACAGGATTATATCGGTGTTAAAGATGAATTACGCTATACCGACCGTTACGAGATGATGCAAAATCTTTCGCCTGAAACGATTACGTCACGCGTGAAAATAGAAGATACCGCTCTTCCCGTCCGGACAAGAGCAGAAATGATGGCCGGGACCGATTTAGGTGGCGGCAGTGTGCACTGGGCAGGTGCTACATATCGATGGAGAGCTATCGATTTTGAATTACGTTCCAAGACAATTGAACGTTACGGCAAAGAGAAAATTCCTGAAGGTATGACGATTCAAGACTGGGGCATCACGTATGATGAAATGGAACCTTATTATGATAAGTGGGAAAAAACCGCTGGTATTTCAGGCGAACCCGATCCACTTGGCGATAAACGTTCAAATGATTATCCTAACCCTCCTATGCTAGCATCGCCCGCTGTAAAGCTATTTAAAGAAACGACTAAGAGAATGGGTTATCACCCATTTCAAGTTGCTTCCGGAAACTTATCACAAGCGTATACGAATCCAGACGGTGAAAAATTAAATGCTTGTATGTTTTGCTCTTATTGTACGATGTACGGCTGTGATTTCACGGCTAAGTCGGATCCATTGGCTACAGTTATTCCAACTGCCCGTAAAACAGGAAACTGCGAAATTCGCACCAACTCTTTAGTGCGTCGCGTTTTGCATAAAGACGGAAAAGCAACCGGTGTAATGTTTACTGATACACGTACAGGAATTGAATATGAACAACCCGCAGACGTTGTCGTATTAGGTGCGTTTTCCTTCACCAATAATCGTTTGTTGATGCTTTCTGATATCGGGACACAGTATGATCCAACCACACGCAAAGGAACAATTGGACGTAACTTTAATGGACAATTTAACATCACATTCCTGGGAGCACGGGGATACTTTGAAAAGAAGAAGTTTAATCTCTATATGGGTGCAGGTGCTCTTGGTGGTACGATGAGTGACTTCGCTGGTGATAACTTTGATCACTCCGATGTAGATTTCATTAATGGTGGTGGCATCGAAATGCGTCAGTACGGTGATGGCGCTATTTCAACGAACCATGTTCCTAAAGGGACACCAAAATGGGGACCTGAGTTTAAGAAAAACTCGATCCATTACGCGAATCGTTCGTTAGTAGCTTGGTATACACCTGCTGTTATGTCATGGTGGCATAACTACTTGGATTTAGATCCAACATACAAAGATGAATACGGTGATCCTCTATTACGTGTTACGAATCGTTACACAGATCACGATCGCAACATGGCAAAATTCGGGATAGAGAAATGCAGTGAAATCATGAAAGAAATGGGTGCAGATATTATTGACGAAGATGAAGTTCCCGAAGAGTTCGACCACATTTATTCAGGCGGTCACTATGCGGGCGGCATCATCATGGGAGCAGATCCTGAGACATCTGCGGTGAATAATTATCTTCAAATGTGGGAGATGGACAACCTATTCGTAGTGGGCGGTTCAGCGTTCCCTCAATTCGGAGGTCATCACCCCACTTCAACCATCGGCGCGTTGGCATATCGTGCAGCAGAAGGCGTAGAGAAGTATTTAAAAGAAGGCGGCCAGCTTGCAGAAGCGAAGCAAGCAACTTTAAACGCATAATAAAACATCTGGTTCTATCGTCTATTTATGTACTTATTGAATTCAAATAATCAAAAATCCAGATTCGTAGTGCAACACTGCAAATCTGGATTTTTCTTCATCGTACATTAGAAGCGACAATTCCTAATCGTTCACGTTCAATCTTACTAAGCTTACACATATGTTGACGGAAACAAGACATGACAAATGCGTGCATATTGGCTTGTGTAACGTAATAGATAAACCATGGAATGGATGGCAAATAGTCGTGTATTGCAATAATTACTTCATTCGATCCTGGAATCTTTCGGAATTCTATTCTACCACGTTCATTGGAATGAGGATCCATCAATAGACCACCTGTAATATAGTATAGCGAGCGATCTTTGGTGCTACGATCTGCAGAATAACTTAATTCGAGCAATGTCCGATTACCGAGGAAACCGATATGACAATTCAAATGGTCGTCTACATCGGTTTTCACCCAAGGATTCAAGAATGTGGAAAGCCATTTGACGTAGTAACGTGCTGTTTCATCTGCAGTCCAGCTGTAAGGTAATTCAATTCTCTGCACTGAACGAACATCCTGCTTAAGTGGACCCATTTTCGACTTCTTCTTTGGGATGTCTCTTTCTTTCATTTCCTCCTCTAGTGCTTCCCTTGCAGCTTGTATGAATGGAATTTCTCCGTCACTGATACCTTCCACATAGCGCTTGGAATTGACGACCATCGGATGTTTCAGACTTTCCACCAATGGATATACAATCTCTTTTGGTGTTTGTGTAACTAAACGTAACCAGAGCCTAGAAAGACTTAAAGAGAAGAATGGTACATCCAACATTCTTGATGGTTTACCTACTACTTCTGCTGTCTTCTCCATCATCGACTTATATGTCATGACCTCGGGGCCACCTATATCGATAGATCGTTGTGCTGGTTCAAAGTCCAGTATTAATGAGCTTAATGATTTCATCACATCATCGAGTGCTACAGGCTGTGTGTTAGAGCGTGTCCATTTGGGTAAAATCATTATGGGAAGCCGTTTAACTAGCTTCGATAAAATCGGGAAAGAAGAACCTTTTGGACCGACGATTAGCCCTGCACGTAATGCGGTGACAGGAATGTTATACGAGCGTAGAACACGCTCCACTTCCAATCGGCTTTTCAAATGTCGTGATAAATCTTTTTCATGTTCATCGGGAATAATTCCACCCAAGTAGACAATCTGTTTAATTCCTTGTTTTTTGGCTGCTTGCGCAAAGTTATCCGCTAAAATGACATCCATATCTTCAAAACTACCTTGAGATAATTTCGCCGATTTCAGCATGGAATGAACTAGATATACCGCAATATCAGCACCAGCCAAACTCTTCTCTGCATCTTTCATAGAAAACAAATCACAAGATCGCCACTCTACGTCTTCCGTATTCTCCCGCTGATCTCCATTCCGCGACAAACCAATCACTTTGGCTTTCCCTTTAAGTTTTTTTAATAGATTATTGCCAATATATCCACTCGCACCCGCAACGGCTACAACCAATTTCCTTTCTTCCATACAGTCCCACCCCTCTCTTGTACGTATACAATAAAATTACCCAATTTAAGAGTTATATAAGCCTATTTATTAAAACAATACTAATTTAAGCAATAGCCTTTGCTTTTTATGTAAAAAGTAGTTATACTCATAAAAGAACGATGAAAACTATATATGTTTTTTTAGTTTTATTTCTATATAAAAAGATAGGGGTACGATAAATGAAAGCACGAATTATGAAAGCTTTCCTCGAAGAAATTCATGAGAAAAGTATGAAGTTCACAATGGATGATCTGGCCAAAAGACTAGGTATCAGTAAACGAACATTATACGAACACTTTTCTTCCAAAACGGAAATTCTAGATGCGATTATAGACTCGACATTATATGAGTTCGATGAAAAAACCAATATGATTATGAAAGACACTGACCTACATCTTGTAGATAAGATTAAGAAAGTCATTACAGTTATACCGAAATACAATGATTTTTATAACTGGCAAATCCTTGATCAGATGAAAAAAACTCATCCCGAACAATGGGAGCGAGTCCACACTGCACTTCATGAATGGGATGAACTTCGCGAATTGATTGAACAAGGAATTCATGAAGGAATCATTGCAGATCAAAACGTAGAGTTACTTATGAAGTTGATTATAGATGCAACGAACTCCACGCTTGATCGGAAGTTTTTTTATGAAAATCGCATTACTGTAACCGAAGCACTGGATTCTATAGTGGATATTCTGCTGTTTGGATTTATCAAAAAAAGCGATGTCTAAATAAACTGATAAAACAAAAGTAGTTTTACTGTTTCACACAAAATTGAAAGCGAGATGGAATTATGAGCCTCCACGCATGTGAGGTAACGAATGAAAATTGGCAGGATGTTGCCTATTTATCCGTACACGAAAACCAAAAGAACTTTATTGAAAGCAATTCATTTTCACTAGCACAATCACAATTTGAACCAGAATGGAAGTCCATCGGATTATACGACGGAGAAGATTTAGTCGGCTATGCAATGCATGGACGTGATGCAGATAGTGGCCATGTATGGCTTGATCGCTTTATGATCGATCAGCACCACCAAGGAAAAGGTTATGCCAGCAGATTCCTTAAACTTTTACTTACCAGAATGGAAGAAAAATATCAATGCGACAAGATTTATTTGAGTATATATCCAGATAATATAGCAGCACAACACTTATATGAAAAGTTCGGATTTGAGTTAAATGGACAAATTGATGATTTAGGTGAATTCCCTTGTCTCATTATGGAACTTGACCTTCAGAGGAGTCCTTTGCAATGAATTCTTCACCCACGTTAAGTCCTTTGGATACTGAGCCCGTAGGACGTATCTTTTTACGTTATTTAATACCATCAACTATCGGTATGTTGCTAATGGCGATCAATATTGTGGTGGACGGCATCATGGTCGGTAATCGATTGGGTGCAGAAGCATTAGCGGGAGTCGGAATTTCGGCTCCCGTTTATACAATCTTTTTTGCTATTTCCCTATGGATTGGTATAGGTGCCGCCACGAAATATTCGATGGCAATGGGTGCCAAAGATGTGCAGAAAGCTCGATCAATTTTTACACATGCTATTTTCTCCATTTTCTTATTCACCATTATATTAGGTTTAACCGCCTTTATTTTTAGAGATTCGTTAGCTTACGCACTTGGAGCCAATGCGACTACTTTCCCTTATGTATCGCAATACTTATTTGTGATTTTACTATTTGGCTTTATCTTTACTGTAGAAAACACATTTAGTATTTTCGTACGCAATGATGGAGCACCGAATCTTTCAATGGCCGGGCTAATTGTGACTTCTGTCGTTAACATTATCTTGAATTATGTGTTCTTATTCATTTTTGATTACGGCGTTGCCGGTGCTGCATCCGCCACCATTATTGCTTCTTTCATGGGTATGCTAGTACTCGCAACACACTTTTTCAAGAAAAATAATAACTTGAAACTAATTCGCTTGAAATTCAATAAAAAGCTGTTCCTGGCCATTCTTTTTGTTGGATTTCCGAGTTTCCTTTCCGAGTTAGGAATCTCCTTCTTTACCATTACACATAATATCGCGTTCGAACGGATGGCGGGCACGGAAGGTGTTGCGGCCTTCTCTATTTTGAACTATGTACACAGTGTCATGCTAATGCTATTCCTCGGAATGGGCGGTGCGATTCAGCCACTTATCAGTTACTATCAAGGCTCCGGCAACCGGATAAGGATGAAAGAAACCGTAAAAAAAGCCACACTTACCGTTGTCATCGCAGGTGCCGTGTTTTTCCTTGTCGGTCAATTCGCGGCGGGCCCTATCGTATCGATCTTTGGAGACTTCCCACAAGCCGTAAGAGATTTGGCTACTTCCGGAATTAATCTATTCTTCTTTGCTTATTTGTTCACCGGTACGAACTTTGTGATGATGACATATTATCAGTCTATCGGCAATGTACGGATGGCAACTTGGATTACTGCTTCACGCGAAATCATCATCATGTTGCTCTTCTTGATGATTTTACCTCGTTTCTTTGGTTTGAATGGTATTTGGTTGTCCATTCCAGCCTCTGAGTTTGTCGTATTTATTGGTGTCTACCTATATCAAAGGAATGCTACTCGACATTCCTTAATTGGATAAATAGTACGTCATAGAACCGGACGGAACTATTTATCATCGTTCCAAGTAATACGTTCCATAGGAGTAGGGTGCGTTTTTGTTGTCTTGGAAGAGGCTGCATTATTTTTGTTCCTTTCGTAAATAAGAATGATATACTGAAAGAGCAACTGAATATCGTGTTAGAGATAGGTGCGTTTATCGTTCGTAAACGCTTAAAAGGGAAATCGGTGAAAAACCGATGCTGTCCCGCAACTGTGAGTTGGAGTATAATTCGTTACCACTGTTTCACCGCAAAGGGAAATGGGAAGGTGAATTATACGTTGAAAACGAGCCAGGAGACCTGCCTAGATCAGTACACACCAATACCCTACGCGGATAGGAGGTGTCAAGTGCGGCTTATGAAAAATCATACAAAAGCCGACGTACGAACAAACGAAATCAGGACATTCTTTAGGTGGATTCGATATAGTTTCTGTCGATCCTACACAAATGTATTTCCTGCCGAACCGTTTAATTCGTCATGGCTTCCCACTTAACATCTATCCTGGTATATACCGGATGGATGTTTTTTACTGTCAACGAAAAATTACAAACACGATGAGGAGAATGAATTATGCACAATCAAACAATCAATGACTTTACAAACTTATTAAAGGACACCCTAATGTCGGAACGTGTGAGCACACACTCTACCCCCCTTCCCATACTAGTGAAAGATGTAAAAAAACAAATTTCCGAAGATCCCACGAATGACATAGCAGAAAAAGCTAAACAATTGGCTAATTTAGATAAAGCCTATCAAATCGTAGTAGCTGAGTTAGTAGGTAGTAACTAATTCGCGCTAAAATCCCCCTGACCTTTGTGTCAGGGGGTATTACTGTATTATAACGAATCTTTAATCACGCGCTTATAATTGAACACAGAAAGCAAACCAAATATAGAGTATAGCGCTGTGTAGATTAACATCACCATAATCGTTGGTGTCAGCATTTCAGTACCGAATAAGAACCAGCCGGATTTTACAGCAAAATAGCTGTGTAAGAGACCGACGACTAATGGAATACCGAAATTAAATACCTGCTTTCGTTGAATCCCTTTTAGTAAATCTGTTTGTGTATAGCCTAGTTTACGAAGAATGGTGTAATTCGATTTTTCATCTTCACTTTCGTCCATCTGTTTAAAGTATAGGACGCAGCCAGACGTAACAAGGAAAGCGAGACCAAGGAATCCAACGATGAACATAATCATGCCTGCACCTTGTATTTGTTTCGTTTTCTCCTCAAGCTTCGATTCATGCCCTGCCCATTCATTTATTCCCAACACATTAAATAGTTCATTCGCTTTTTCTAGATCATTTTCATTCTTGATATCCACTCCATGATACTCAGTAAATTCAGGCGTTATGGAAGGGTCCTTATCTACGTTCATTTTCTGAAATACTTGATCATCCACTACCGCGACAACAAAACCATAAGCTACACGCGTTGGAAGAACAGCTACTCTTTCCGTCCCTTTCAGTGTCAGATCATACATATGCTCTTTGCCTTGAAATACGATTTGCTGATTCGCTTGGAATTTCATAAAGTTTTCCGTAAAACTATCAGAGTTAACGAAGAGCAATTCCTTTTCTTCTACGTCTATCTCCGGCATTACTTCATCACTAATGACAATCATTTGCATATCAGTGTAACTCATCTCTTCACTTTCCCCACCTGAAATAGATAGAACTGTCGATAAATCAACAGGTATAGTCAATAGATCAATAGCTGACTCTGAATAGGCTATGCCTTCACTGTCAAGTGACTGCGTAAATTCCATTGCACGCGTAATATCAGGAATGGTAAAGTCGGCAGGAATAGTTCGCTCCACTGACTTCTCTACTGAGTAATACGATATATAACTTAACGACAATAACGTAATGGATAGCGCAGATAGCGTCGTAATAATCATCAATAAAAGAGAATTGGATTTCATTCGAAACATAATGGATGAGAGAGACAGCACGTCGTTAACGTTCAAATATCCTCCTTTACGTTTGCGAATCATGTTAAAGATAAAGCTGACGGAGCCTTTATAAAATAAATAGGTTCCTAAGACCACAGAAGCTAGTATGACGATCATCACTAGAAATAGCTGATTTCCAAGAAACACACTACTAAATAATCGAGATGATAAATAATAGCCGAATACAATGAGAAGGATACCGAACACACCGATGATCGCCTGGAATATTGACATCTTTTTCACCCGCTGTTGTGTCACGGTGGTCACACGGAACAAAGACAATATACTTTGACGTTTAATGAATAGTGCATTCATGATCAAAATCAATACAAAGATTGCCGCAAAGACTATCAACGTCTGAAGTAATGCATCCGAAGAGAAACGCAAAGTCGCAACATCCGTTACACCGGTGACCTTAAATAGAATCAGCATGAGTAATCGTGACATCGAAAACCCTAAGAATATCCCTACAATGAGAGAACCGATGTATAAAACGAAATTCTCCACACTTAAAATACGGAAAACAGTTCCTTTCGTCATTCCAATCAATTGAAATAATCCAATCTCCTTACTGCGTCGTTTAATGAATAGATTGTTAGCATATAGCAAGAATACAGACACGATAACAATCAGAAAAACTGAACCTGACTTAATAGCTGCCGCACCTTTCCTTCCTTCTGTTGCATCGTCTAATGCTGGATCGAATTGCAACGTTACGAATGAAAAGTATAAGCCTACGCTAAAAATCAGTGCAAAGATATACACATAATAATGCTTAAGATTTTTCTTGATATTGCGGAAGATTAGCTGATTAAGCGTCATGTTGCACACCACCCAGTACACCTTGCGTTTTGATAATATCATTGAAAAATTCGTTCCGCGTTTGGTCTCCTTTATTCAGTTGCGTATAAATTTGTCCGTCTTTGATGAACACGACACGCTCACTAAAACTTGCGGCAAGAGGGTCATGAGTGACCATAATGATAGAGGCATTTCGTTTCGTATGGAGATCACTTAATTTGTTCAACAAATCGGATGCCGCCTTTGAGTCAAGAGCGCCTGTTGGTTCATCCGCAAAAATGATGCTCGGATCATGTATGAATGCTCGTGCGGCAGACGTTCTTTGCTTTTGTCCACCCGAGATTTCATTTGGATATTTAGTAGCAATTTCTGAAATACCCAATTCCTCCGCCACTGCAAGGAATTTTTCATTGGCTAATTTTCTAGGCACTTTCTGCACAGATAATGGAAGTAGTATGTTTTCTTTTACTGTTAACGTGTCGAGTAGGTTATAGTCCTGAAAGATGAAGCCCAGATGACGTTTTCGAAATTCCGCCATTTGCTTTTCTTTCATGTTGTTAAGGTTCTGCCCTTCTATGCTGATCGTCCCCTGGCTGACGCGGTCAATGGATGAAAGTACGTTCAGTAGAGTCGTTTTTCCCGAGCCCGATGCCCCCATGATGCTGACGAATTCACCTTTTTGTATGTTTAGATCCAGTGCACTTAATACTTCTTGTTTATTGAATTTATTGCCGTATGTCTTATAGATTTTCGTTGCTTGTAAGATTACCATGTCCATCACTCCTTGTTCATTCTATCTTACTCAATGTATAGATTTTTCTCCCGCCTTTAATATGACAATTAGAAAGAGCATGTGACGATCATGTCACATGCTCCTACATACGCGCTATTCGAATCAATTCGTTTTCCATCGCAAAAATCAAAGAGAACCGCGTACCTTCTCCTACTGTTGACTCTACTACAATCGTAATCAGGAGGGATTCTGCTACCTGTTTTGCTAAGTACAACCCCATTCCCGTGGCAGCATGATTTTGATGGTTTGCTGTTCCAGTGAAGCCTTTATCGAATATACGAGACAAGTCCCTTGAAGCAATTCCTTGCCCAACATCTTCGATCGTTAGCGTAGTGATTCCATCCTTACTAGTGCTCTGGATACTTATGTCCGCATTCTCGCTGTATTTCACCGCATTCGCCAGCAACTGCCTGATAATGAAGCCAAGCCATTTGGCATCAGTCAATACTTCTTCTGTTTCCAATGATACATCAAAACCAACACGCTTTTGCATACACCATTGTCTTAACGATTTTATCTCTTGAAATAGCAACTTCCGCACATCTGTCTTTTCGATATATAAATCATTTTGGATGAATGGGATGCGCTTTAGATGTAGTTGTTGGTCAAGTAATAGATGAATCCGAAGCCACTCGTACATTAACTGGGATCGGAGCACAGGATCCGTGCGATCTATCATTAATTGCAACGTTGTCAGCGGTGTTTTCACTTCATGTATCCAATTCAACATGTCATCTTTCTCTTGTTCTACACTAATTTGCAATTGATCCAACTGGTGTTTAAACTCTTGAATTTGTTCGGACATCCTGTTTGAGACAATGGCTTCGAAAGGGCTGTTAGCTTCAGGTATTGCAGTTAGATCAAATGATGGTTCTAATGTTTCTAAGCGTTTATAGAATCTCGATTCTTTTTCATAACGCATGACTATAAAAATAACGAAAGATAAACAGGAAATGAATGCAATATAGACAGTAGACAAAAGCGGAATACTTGTGTCCAAATAGCCCATTGCTAGAACGAGCAGTTGCGAGAAGATGAAGAACAGTATCCAACTAGCACGTTCCTTAAGATATAACCGAATCATAATTGTTCTCCCTTCGCCATATACCCTTGCCCCACTTTTGTTTCGATCACATCTACCAAGTCGATTTCCGCAATCCGTTTACGCAAACGGTTCACGTTGACTGTCAGCGTATTATCGCTGACAAATCGTTCATCATCCCAAAGACCGGTGATGATTTCTTCTCTTGATACAATTTCATTCTTTCTTTCTATCAATACTTTCAAGATGTATATTTCATTTTTCGTCAACTCAATAGTCCCTTTTTCATTGGTGAGCGTACCTTTCACAAAATCCACTGCGGCACCACACCACGTTTTCACTTCCAATGTCTGATCAGTACTATAGCTATACACACGGCGTAAGATCGCTTGGATTTTTGCAATCAATACATCAAAGTGAAATGGCTTTTGAACGAAATCGTCGGCTCCGAGTTGCATCGACATCACCATATCAGTCGGATGATCACGTGAAGACAAGAAAATAATTGGGACGTTTGAATGCGTTCGGATCATCCTACACCAATGAAATCCATCGAACTTTGGTAATTGGATGTCGATGATGACAAGATCCGGTTTGATTTCCGTGAATTCTTGCAGTACACTCCCAAAATCCCGGATTCCCGCCACCGAGTAGGACCATTGCGTTAAACGTTCTTTTATTTCTTCAAATAATGTTTGATCATCTTCAATCAACATAATTGTAAACAATGAACTCACCACACTTTTCTTAATTGCTATTAGTTTATCCTATAAGCAATCAGAATCAAAACAGCGCGCAAGTGAAAGTAGATTCACTTACGCGCTGTTTTGATTTCTATTTCAAATAAAATAACCCGCCATTCACAACATCCACCGTAATCCTGGGTTTAAAACGTTCTTCCATTGCTTGCTTCTCTATCTCATAACATTCAGGTTTAGGATCTTGTCCTTCATAAAAATAATCTAATACCGCTTGGTCTTTCTTCCATCTCTTTTCTGCTTCCTCCATCCACGTAAGGTCTTCACCTTCAATTACTTGAATGATCACAGTATCCAATCGATCAAGCGCACGAACAGGAGTGATGATATAAGGTAAATGAAATACTTTTTCAGACGATTGGTCAGATAAATCCCGCATACCAATCGTCTCCTGGAACTCATTTACGACAGCACCCGTCATCAAATTGATACCTATTGAATACAACATCTCCTTCGTTTGATGACTGGTGAATGACACTTTATAATTTACACCCACCCACGGAGTCAAAATCAGCTGTTCGTTAGTGTCTACTATGCGCTCGTACATTTTCACGAACTGTCCCATCTCTTTGGTCAATCGAAATAATTGATGCAGCCGTGGAGATCCCAGATGAATTACTTCCCCTTTCATTCCGTTTTGCAACTGCTTCATATTGGTAATTAGCGTGAGCTGTGCCGGATTCGGTATCTCATTGACGCTTTCAATATACCGCCAATAAAAAGGGCGGTTCATGATTTTTTTATCCATTTCGATTGTTAGTTGCACAGTTAAATAATGATCATTTCCATGAAGTATTTCACAGTCATTCTCCGTGAAGAATCTGTGAAGATACGTATGGATTTCTGTCGAATGCATCCATTCTCCTCCTTCACACAGACTGTTCTTTCATTTCCAAAATATCATCTAGTTGGCCTACTACTTGTTCGAACGTCTCAATCTTTCCTTGCAGCACTTTCATCACATGGTCATCAATTGTTTCTTTTACAGCCAAATTATAAATCTGTACATCGTGTTCTTGTCCTAATCGATGAACACGACCAATCCGTTGTTCTAATTTCATTGGATTCCAAGGGAGATCATAATTGATGACATGATGGCAAAATTGTAGGTTAATTCCCTCTGCTCCAGACTCTGTCGCAATTAGCACTTGCGCTTGTGACTTAAATAAATGTTTAATCCACTCCCGGCTGCTTTTGCTTAACTTACCGTTGAAAATGACATTCGATATACCGTTCGCATACAAATAGTCACTCAAATATAATTGCGTCATGCGATATTCAGTGAAAATAATCACCTTTTCGTTCGCTTGTATAATTAATTCGGCTGCCTTTTTAGCTTTTGAATGAATCGACAACTTTTCCAATTGTTCGATGACATTTTCTACATATGAGACTTCTTCCACTTGCTTACATTCCTGCAGTTTTTTCCTTAATGTGCCCATGGTGGCTTCAGGGCTACTACACATTTCCCTTTGTAAAGTCATCGTGGAAAATGCATCTGAAAATACCGGGGATATTTGTTTCAGATTGGATATAGCTGTGTAGGCCTGCCTTTCATTGTCCGTAAATGTGATAGGAACTGTATGAATCTTTCGTGTAGACCATTCCACACCCGTGTCTTGGCGCCTGTTACGTACCATGACTTGGCTAACTAGTTCCTTTAAATAACTATCTCGTTCTTCATCACGGTTTTTAGCAGAAAATACTGATGAAAACTCATCATAGTTTCCTAAATGACCTTGTTTAAGTAGCGTCACCAGATAAAACAATTCAAACGTATCATTTTGGATCGGTGTTGCTGTAAGCAATAAACAAAATTTCTTCTTCAAGCTTTGTACAAATTCATAACTGATCGTCTGATGGTTTTTTAATTTATGCGCTTCATCTACGATAATCAAATCATAGTCTTGCGCGAATACTTTCTCCTTATGTGGACTGCGTTTAGCAGTGTCCATACTCATGACTACTACGTCCACATAATCGAGCTCGTAATTCTTTTTGTACAACAGCGCAGGGATGTGGAATTTCGTATATAGCTCTTCCACCCATTGATTAACGAGAGAAGCGGGTACTAATATCAGTACTTTTTTCACAAGTCCTCTCAGCAAATATTCTTTAATAATCAGGCCTGCTTCAATAGTCTTACCAAGCCCTACCTCATCCGCTAAAATCGCTTTACCATTCATCTGTTCAATCACTCGTTCAGCCGCTTTTATTTGATGAGGTAACGGTTTTACGTTTGGTAAGTAAGCAAGTGACTGCAATCCAGTAAAATCAGTGATTAAGTTATTTTTCGTGATGTCATAGCTCATGTTATACAGCACCGAATTATTCCATGGTTCATGGTTTTCAAGTCGTTGAATAAATCCTTCTCTCCAAGAAGAAGATCTTTCAATTAGCATTCCAATCACCTCAACTAGCTTGTATGTTTTGATTAGAATACCCAGAAAAGAAAATATTATGATAAACAAAAAAGACCCTCCATTGATGAAGGGTTTTAGATCATGCATCTATTAAATTTCAAAAGCGATAAAACTTCCTTCGTCATCAAAATCGGTTATATGAAGGACACGGTCTGAGAATGATTCTGCGACAACTGTATCTTTCCCTATTGCTAGAGTAAGTACATTGAATTCCTTTTGTTTTTTCTTCTCATTGAATTCAATTAGAAAACTTTCGCTAATCTCGTCTTCTCCATCGCTAACAAAAATGACATCTGCATGTTTGAATGTACTGTCTTCTATTACTTCAAGGGCGGCTTGCAATGACAGTGTAAAGTCTGTTCCCCCACCCAAAAACGTTCTGGCAAGTCGTGCAAGTTCATTTGAAGTGATCTTACCTTTAGTGAACACTTCTTTTTGAATAGTTGTAGAAAATAATAGAACGCATAAATCCCGGCTTTGTTTCTTGGCGATAGATAGCAGCGCCAAGATAAACCCTTTTGACTGATTATCAAGCAACTTCATACTTCCCGATTGGTCAAGACAAAAAATAATTGGGCCTTTGCCAAGGTTCTCTCGCTTCTTCTGTTCAAACTGCATCGTGTTTCCTTCCGCAAAGCGGCGCAGGAAATCTTTTTTCGTTGAGTCATTTGAATAGAGTCCTAATTCCATCGGTAGAAGACGTTCCATTTCATTGCCAATCGTAACGCCACGCCTCTCGATTGCCTCCACATAGTTCGTCTTCTGCTTTTCTCGCGCCACTTCTTGAAAACGACCAGCCCACTCTGCGATTTCTTGCATTTTGGGATCCATCGCTACTTGATCTGCCACTGCAAGTTGTTCACGCAATGGCACTTTCTTTAACTCTGCGTCCCCTTTACCTGCACTGCTCCCACCCATCAGAGAAATCAGGCTGTCTTTTACTTTGATCGATTCTTCAACCGCTTCATCGATTGCTTGCAAAAATCGTTCGCCATTCGTTTCAAATGTAAATTCTAGCTGTTCATTTAACTTATCAGAAGCATCGGCTAATTCTTGGACAGGTCCATCTTCTATTTCGTCCTGTTGTCGATTCAACTGTTCAACCGGCACATCATCTTGTAGCGCTTCTACGGCTTCCATTTTCTTCAGTAACTCTTCATCCATAGCTTTTGCTTCCGCGAGCCATAGATTGACTTTCTCAATCAACTTTATGGTACAGACAGTTGCGGCCAAATCGTCCAATCGAGTAAAGTTTCTATATTCTTCAAAATGTTCATCTTTCATTAGCTTTTCTATCATGGTCTTATTCGGTTTCAGTGCTGGATTTATTCGCTCAAGTAAAATTCGTGGTTTCATTTTATATAATGCTGCCCAGACATCGCCAAGCAGCGCTTCCGTAGTAGGTAATTGTCCTTCCTCACAGACCTTTTGCAAACCGTCTGACATCTCAAACAGTTCTTTAAAGCGTCTTTTATCAAATGCATCTGTATTCAGTACGGAGCGATGATCTCTAATTATTTTACTTCTTTTCATAGACTATCACTCCTTTTACATTCTGAAGAAGACACCACGTTGCTCACCATTTTCGTCTTTCTTTTCGTTCGTTTCACCGTAGTATGCAGTATCCATTCGACTACTTTCTACTTCATTTTTCAAGGAAGTAATTTGTTTTTGTAAGTGATCCACTTCAGTAGTACGGCTTACATTTTGCTCTTTTAGATTATTTAATTCGGTTGATAAAGCAGAAATCTTCTGGACCGCTTCCATACCTGCTTCTGTTGATTGATCACGTACTGCGGAATCATAGATTTCATTCGCTTCATTTTCAATCGCTGAAAGCCTTTGTGCTAATACATCTTGTGAGTGTTTGCGAACAATAGTACAAACAGTCTCTTTTTGATCCAAAGTCTCCCAGAGTGCATTCTCAAGAATCACCATATCATCTGCCTGTACGGATTCTCTTTGATTGATCAAAGCCCTCGCTTGCAAGATACTTAAAGATTGTTTGAATCGACGATCCGACGGCTGAATTCCTTCGTCCTGGAGTTCTCTTCGAATGGTAGACAATGTCTCATATATTTCATCTGGAAGATGTACTTTGTTGGTCATGTTTTGAAGTTGTACTAAGTCATCCAAATGCATCGTCGGGATTTCAATATGTTCACCTTCATCTTTCATCATCGATACAAAATTTGTTTCATCTGCAATGAAATTGATTTCGAAACGTAATAGGAAACGGTCAAATAATGCTTCAAGCCCTTCACCTTCTTCAGGGTATTCGTTGGAAGCACCAATGACCGACATTAATGGCACTTCCATAGGTTGTCCATCATTATAAAATAACCTTTCGTTGATTAAGGTTAATAAACTGTTTAATATGGCAGAGTTTGCTTTAAATATTTCATCCAAAAACACCAAATGCGCTTCTGGCATTTTAGTAGCAGTGTTGCGCTTATAAACGCCTTCTTCTAAATCTTTTAACGACAAAGGTCCGAATACTTCTTCAGGGGTACTGAATCTGGTCAGTAACCATTGAAAATAGGACGTACCGTTCACGATTTTTGCTAACTCAACTGATAGTGCAGATTTCGCTGTCCCAGCCGGCCCAATCATTAACATATGTTGTTTAGATAGAAGAGCTACTAAAATTCCTTCTACTTCATTTTCACGTTCAAAGAACTTTGCGTTCAATGCCTTTTTTATTTCATGTAACTTCTTTATATTAGTATCCATATAGACATCCCCTCAATTCATAATAACGAATCATTGTTCTCTTTATGTAACAGTGTGACTGTAATAGGAAGCTTTTAACCATCTAACCCATGACTTTTTCCATAATTGTTTAAAATTTTATTTTTTATTCTTGTCTAACCTTTTACATAACGTTATACATTTGGATTAAGCAATTATTTTCAGTAACCTTTCTACTTCTCTTACCCCTTTTAACACTTATCCACTCGTTTGATGAATAATTTCTTGAATATATTTTCAAAATACTGTACAAGGATTAGACAACCACTATCGTGATGCTAGACAAGTAGTTAAATGCTGTAATAACAAAAAGGCTATCCATCGCAATGATGGATAGCCTTTTCTTTTACTTGCAGGTTATCGTGTGCTTGTTAGAAATCTTAATACTATACCTGGTCTACTACTACATTTCCATTCTGATCTAGTAATGCAGTAATTCCATTACATGACCAATCCATGTATGAAGATAGTTTACTCACGTATTCCGATCGACTAATATAGTTATTCTTCCTACAGCTGGGATATCGTCTGTCGATTTCACATAGTATCGCATCTATGCTTCTTCTTTTTTATCTCCAAACATATGAAACTGGCTTTATTTAGCTTCCTATTGTAATCGCATTCCCTTTATTTTGTAAAGTAGATACTATACTTAATGCTGCCAGATAACTTGTTTTAGGGTTGTTTGGCATCGGCTCATTTTCTATTAGTAAGTTCATTTTACCGAAATCACCTTTTGCTTCAATATGATGTGTATTTCGTTGAATATTCGGATCTGCTATAACGCGTACTGCCGTTTTATCTGCACCAAGTCCTGCAATTGATAATAACAATGCAACGTTGACGTTTTTAGGAAACTTTTCAATTGCATCTAGAGCTACACCATCAAAAATACATTGTTCTACGTGCTTCACATCTAGTCCCAATGATTGGTAGGATTTCCTAGTTGTAATGCGAACTTCCTTTAATCCACCTAGGGAATTAGCTGATTGCAGAAGATCCAGTCCACCAATCGCTCCTGAAGGTAGGTAAATATGTTGCTGATTCTTCCGCGCTACTTCTATCATTTCATTTAAATACTCCATATCTTTAAATACACCGATACTGCTCAATACCAGATCTTTCTTATTGTCCAGTACTTCTTCCACACGTTCTATTGCGACTTCAATCGTTGCAGCTTCCACGACTACATCCATAGTAGACTGAATGAACTGCTGAAAGTCTGTATAGAACTTTGCACTGTACTGTGATTCTAGCCTTAGACCCACCTCTAGGTTACGTCCGAATATCGAGACAATTTCACCGACCACTTTGCCGTCCCCATTGATACTTTCTAATAGATATTGCGCAATATTGCCAGTCCCAATAATACCGATTTTCATTTTACAACACCTCTTCTATCAGTATATACACTTCTTCCAGAAATAGATGACTTTCTACTACATTACCCTGGCTATACATAAACAACACAAGGTACGAATAAGATGATATGGATAACTGATAGAAAAATTGGGAGGTATGTATGAATGGCTGGTTATACAGATAATTATGAACGGGATACGTACGGCATTATCGATTTTTGGGTGCGTAACAACTTTGAGCATGGGGAATTTTTCGATAGAGAAATTAGTCACCATGAGTTAGAGTTAGCACGCGCCAATCAGCAAATGATCGATCGCATGGGGGTAATCTTTAAAAAGACTGAATCCAAAACCGGCGATATTGGATTAATTATCGATGAGGCAAAGAGTTCGACAAAAGAGTTCGCTGATCTACTAATTCACACGATGGATCGTGCATTGCATTGCGACGTAATCATTTCTACCCCTACTTCCCTTCTTGATCATATGATTAGAGAAGCCGAGGAAGCAGAGCGTGTGTTCAAATTAATTGAAACAAATTCTTATATTACACCAGCTGATGCGACATTACATGAGAGCAACTTCTGGCTTCGTCAAATGCTCGATCACTTATTATTCATCAGCCATTACGTAGATGCTTCTAACTATGAATTACACGATCAAGTACGCGCGATGACTAAAAAATTCGAAAACCTTCTACTACAAGCGCAAGCTTTGAAGACGATTATTCGCAGACCACGCAATGAAGTATCACCTGTTTTGAATACATTCAATCAAATGGTGATAAAAGAAGCAAAGGCTCTAGAAGCTTTTAAGTTGGAATTGAGTGAACTGATCAAAGCCTGTGCCGCGGTTACGACCGCGCCGCCTGATTTGCTCGAACACATTGCGAGAGAAGCACACCATTTGTGGAAAAACCTCGAAGATCAAGTCGTAAACTAATTTTCATGAAAACATGACGGGAACTCTCTCGTCGTGTTTTTTCATTTACCCTGTAAAAGTCTTGCAATTTAAAACTATTTCTATTGCATCTTCGTTATAGTAGTAGAGGGGCGGTGGTGGAAATGAATTCGGCGGAACTGGAACACGTAATGGATACATATGGAATATGAAGACCTATCTACGGATGAAATAATAAGTGCATCTTATGAATCCGCCTGGTTCAACGTCAATGAATTCTTTGATGACATTCGACCAGGTATGCATATTGAAATCACTTTTGATCCACTTTCATACGCAATTACTCAGCAAGAGCGTCCCACCAGATTCCATGACATAATTAAGTGGGAGGAATATGAAAAATAAAAAGAGATGGTAGTTCACTATACTGAACTACCATCTCTTTTTATTTTACCACTGTTACTGGACAGTCCACATGTTTCATCACTTTATGACTGACACTGCCCATCACCATTTCTTGAATTGAATTTAAACCGCGGCTGCCGATGACTAATTTGTTGATTTTCCTATCATTCACATATCTTATTATTTCCTGACTAGGATTCCCTTTAAGCATAATCACTTTCGTATCTACCGCTGCTTCCTTCGCCATAGCTAAAATTGGTTGCATCTTTTGTTCACGTTTCAGTGCTAGGCTTTCCGGACTTTGTGATAACTGTCTGCCGATCTTCGCCTCGCTGAGATCCTCTACATAGATAATCTCTAACGTAACTTGAGGTAAATATTCCGCTAGCATAATCGCATGTTTTGCGGCACGCATCGCATTTTCAGATCCATCAATCGCTACAGCAATTTTCATATCGTTCACTCCCTCATCATAATTTTCTATATAATTATTCACTTGAGAAGTTTAGTACATGAATCTTGACCGCCATCCTTTTACTTTCGATTACACCTACTTAACGCACTTGCCCCCCGCCAAAATTCCCTCGCTTAATTTCTGCAACTTCATATACCGCCACAAATGCATTTTTGTCTACGTCACGAATGATTTCTTTCATTTTACTATCTTCCAAATGATGAATATTGCAAGTGATTTCCATGAACTGTTTATTGGTATAACTCCCTTGTACCATTTGGTAAGTAGCACTCCGACCCAAACGTCCGTGAATCTCTTCGATCATCAATTCAGGTTTTTCCGTTACAATCTTAAATGTTTTGGAACCACTAAATCCTATTTCCATGATAGATATGACTTTCGATGCGATGAAATAAGCAATTGCTGACATAATGGCACCTGTCAGTCCAAAAACAGTTGAAACGACGATAAAGACAAAAATATTCAGAAACAAAATAAGATCGCTTGTACCAAACGGAAGTTTCCTTGACAGCAACACTGCTAGCATATCAATACCGTCGAGTGCTCCACCGTTACGCAAAGCTATTCCGATTCCGACTCCAATAATGATCCCGCCAACTACAGTTACCAATAATGTATCGTCTTGTACAATGATGGGAATATGATGCATTAGACTTGTACTGGCACTTAAAGATACGATGCCTACTACAGAAAGCGCCGCAAAGCGCCTGCCTATCTGTTTATAACCAAGATAGATAAACGGAATATTTAAAACCGCAATTAAAACACCTAACGGAAGTCCAAAAACTTTAGAACCTACAATACTAAGGCCTGTAACCCCACCATCCGATACATTGTTCGGAATAAGGACTGATTCAAGTCCATACGCTGTAATCACTCCACCCAGCATGACGAAAAAGGCTTGATACAAAAGTCGTAACTTCTTATGTGACTTCTTAGTAATTACTTTCATCTTCTCATTCCTTTCAGTTATTCAGTAAGTCACATGCTTCTATTTACCATACCCTTTTATCCATATAAACTATTCCATTGAAAGTAGAAATTCGGAGTTTTTTCTAGAAAGCCCGCTCTCTATGAACTCTTTCTGATTTTCACTCTTCCATCGCTTAAATCACCCATTTTATATCTTCGTTTGACGGTTCTTCTACCGTCTTTTCATCATGGGTTTATTCCTTTTCATTTACTTTTTTAGAATTCCCTCCTGACTAACTCAATATAAACTTCCTGTATTTTATAAAAACGCAAAGTAGCCAGTGAAATGAATATTTCACTGGCTACTTTGGGCATATCTTTTACTTCACTTCTATTTGTCCCATCATTCCATTGTCTTCATGCTCCAAAATGTGACAATGGAACATATACACACCTTTATGCTTAAACTGTACGGCGATTTTCACTTTTTCTCCTGGATGAACAGCAATACTATCCTTCCATCCTCTTTCATTCTCTTCAGGTTCTATCCCATTTCTCGAGAGTATTTTGAACTCTGTACCATGAATATGGAATGGATGAATCATTCCACCCATCATATCTTTCCTATTATAAATTTCCCATACCTCTGTAACGCCTTGCTTTTGTGTAAAATCTATTCTTCTTGAATCAAATTTCTTTCCATTGATTGTCACATGATCCATCATACCAAAGAGTTCAATATTCTTCGTAACCGGCATGTTTTTTTCTTCTTCCGTTACGGCAAAATCATTTAATTGCCCCAATGTTTGCGTACGATCTACTTCTTGATTTGACACATCAAACGGTAAAAGAATAGATCCATCTTCATTAATCAAAGATAAATCATCTGTAGAATTAAGTTGCGAGAAATCAATAATTATCTCCGCTCTCTCCGATGGCGTCAAAGTTACTTCATTCAATTTTAGGGGGTCATTTAAGAAGCCACCATCTGTCGCAATTTGAACAAATGATTCACCTGTATTCAATTTGAACGTAAAATTTCTCGCGTTCGATCCATTTAGTAAGCGTAGACGTACTTGTTCTTTTCCTACTGTTAATTCAGGATTTACTGTACCATTGACCAATAACGTATCACCTATCGTCCCATCTTCGTTCATTACCGCTTTATAATCTAATTGCCCTTGCTCATCGAAAATTCGGTCTTGGAAAACTAATGGTATATCGTTTTTTCCGTATTCTTTAGGGATTTCTAACTTGTCCGAATTAGAATCTTCAATATAAATCAGCCCTGCGAGTCCTTTATATACTTGTTCAGATGTCTTGCCCTCTGGATGAGGATGAAACCACAATGTAGCCGCCTCTTGTGTCACTTCAAATTCTATTAGTGCCTCTTCACTTGGACTAAGTGTTTTATGCGGTCCTCCATCTGCCTCACCAGACACTTCTAAACCATGCCAATGAAACGTTGTCTCCTCATCTAATTCATTTATTGTTTTAATTTTAACGGTTTCACCTTTTTTAAATTGAAGAACCGGACCTAATAGATCACCGTTATATCCTAAAGTTTCTGTAGTCACACCTTCAAATATATTCACCTTACCTTTTTGCGCCTTAACAATATACTCAGTCCCCTCTGTCGTTTCACTAGTTAATAACGGTGGAATATATAATTCATTTTCACCTGTCGAGTCTTCTAAACGCACTACGTCATCATGGCTCATATGCCCGTTACCCATTGCAGAGTCACCCATCATGTGATGATTTCCTTCGTTGTTATTTTGATTCATCATGTGTTGATTGTTCTGATCATTCGATTGTGTATCGTTACTACATCCACTGATCAGTATCGCACTCAGCGAAAATATATGAAAAACTTTGCACATGAAAAGCTTTTAAGCGGCATCGCCCATATTCATTCATAGTTTTCAGTAGACCTATATTTCTCTTCGCTGATTCTTCTCTTTCGTTTTCATTTGTCTCCCATCTCTTCTATAGTCTTCAATAAACTTCCTAGCCATCTATATTTTAAGTATAGAAAAAGATTATGAAAAAGATGTGCAGATTGGTTTATACATAAGAATTCAGCATACTTCCATGACGTCTTTGTGTCATCATTCTATACTTTGATTTTGTTATAAGACTCACTTTCCCATGATTTAAACCTTAAACCATACAAAAAAGATGCCCGGTGAAGTATTCCCGGACATCATTCGCTACTATTAAAATCTTGATTTGGCTGGTTTCTTCATCGGTGCTTTATTCATCAAATAGGAGATGAATGTATCATCCGTCAGATTCGGATTGGACGAGTTCAGTAAGAGTGCTAGGTTTTTTGCATCGTCAAGTGCTCTGTGGGCATTATGCACTTGAATTCGGTGCGCTCTCAGCAATTGTTGCAGTTTACCGTTTTCAAAGCCGTAATTTTTCCATTTGATTTGTCTGACGGAGCAATACCAGTCCATATCGAGCGTTTCAGGTAATAGCCGGCTGACGAACCCCCTATCAAATGATGCGTTATGTGCTACTATACCGTCTGCTTGATCAAGTATTTTTAGAATTCTATCCATATCAAGCGACTTCCCTCTTACCATCTGATCGGTAATGCCCGTGAGATTCGTAATCGTCGGAGAAATGGAATAGAACGGTTCTTGAAACTCGCAATACTCATCAGCGACCCGAACAATACGGTTATTTTCATACTCTCCCAGCATAACGCCTAACTCGATCACTTCACTCGCCTCGGCACTCATACCTGTCGTCTCCACGTCAATAAACGCTATATGTTTTGTCATGTGAAAACTCCTTTTACACTCTATTTCCATTATATCGAGAATTTAATTATGAACATTTCTATCCTATTAGTATATCAGGATTTCAGTACAATATGTTCAATTTAAACTGCAAGCATTTTATTGAACATGTAGTCATTTCATAAGTTGCCACACAATTCAACGTGCTGTATACTAGGATTGCTTACATGATTGTCCGTCCGGGTGCTTGAGAGAATCAGGCTGAGATAGCAGATGAATCCACTGCTGACCGTTAATCTGATCTGGGTAATGCCAGCGTAGAGAGCGTGATCGATGGAATTATACAGGAATCTCTTTCCTTCCTCGGCCGTCTGCTCTTCAGACGGCTTTTTTGTATGAAAAAATAACAAGGAGTGGAAGAGTTTGAAAAAGTTAAAGTTCACCGATTTATTGATTACCATCATGATTGGCGTTGTGTTTGGCGTGCTGATGAAGTTTTGGGATGATTTATACACTGTCGTCAAACCGATCATGCCTGTCGCGCGTCAACTGCTTTACGGTATGTGGTTCATGGTCGGGCCGTTCGCCTTTTTATTATTACGAAAACCAGGTACTGCACTCATCGCAAGTATTGCAGGGGCTTCCTTATCTGCGTTTGCTGGTCATGGTATTGAAGTATTGATGTATGGACTCGCACAGGGTCTTGCTGCGGAATTATTGTTCGCTGCATTCCGTTATAAACGCTATTCTATTTTAATTGCTGGATTAGCAGGAATCGCGTCATGTCTTGCAAGTTTCGGACTTGATTTGGTTTATGGTTACGCAGCACTCGAAACATGGGCACTCATTGTAAAATACGGATTACGTGCAATCAGCGCATTCATCTTCACGGGTATTTTTGCTGTGCTCATTGTAAGAGCGCTAGAAGCAACAGGTGTGACGTCGCTCATTCGACCTGTTGATAAAAAAGAATATACGATGCTTGATCAGTAAAAGCGGAGGTATGATCCAACTATGAATAACATCAGCGTTACAGATTTACGACTGAAGTTTCCAGGAGAAGATGCTTTGGTCTTTAAAGACTTCTCCTTCTCTGTTCAGTCTGGCGAAAAAGTTCTCATGCTTGGTCCTAGTGGTTGTGGGAAATCCACTTTACTCCAAGTACTGAGCGGCATTATACCAAGCTCCATCGAACTGCCAATGAAAGCAACAGACATTCTGTTACCTGACTCATGGGGGTTCGTTTTCCAAGACCCAGACACACAATTCTGTATGACCTATGTAGATGAAGAACTTGCATTCGTTTTAGAGAATCTTCAAGTTCCGCGTGAAGAAATGGCACTTCTTATTGAAGAAGTGTTAAAGCGTGTGGACTTGCATTTGAAAGATGTCCACACGCCCATCAATGAAATGTCTCAAGGTATGAAACAACGGTTAGCATTGGCTTCTGTTTTATTATTAGAACCTGACGTGCTATTTCTGGATGAACCCTCTGCATTATTGGATCCGGACGGCACGCAACAGATTTGGTCTTCTATTAAAGAGGCAACCGCTGATAAAACTGTGATCATTGTGGAGCATAAAATCAATTTGATTGCTGACTGGGTAGATCGTGTTGTGTTGTTTAATGATCATGGCGTCATAATCGCAGATGGTTCACCAGCATATATTTTTGCAAACTTTCAAGAACAACTAAAACGATATGGTATTTGGTACCCAGGGGTATGGGAAGAATATAAAACATCTGATGCGTTTCAATTAATGATGATAAATCGTCAAGCCGTTTCATCACAAAAGAAAATTCAAATCCAGGACTTTCACGGCTATCGTGGTCAAATGGAGAAGATTTCTGCCAAACATGCGACTGTACAGGCCGGTGACTGGATTACAATTGTTGGCGAAAATGGTTCTGGTAAAAGTACATTACTTTTATCTCTCATGCAATTACTTCGGACTAGCGGTATCTATGAAGTGAACGGTGTACCCATTACGTGGAAAAAGAAGAAACGGCAACTCCCGCAAGGTCTGTCGCTCGTCTTTCAAAATCCCGAACTACAATTTGTGACGAACTCGATTACGGAAGAGTTAACCGTATCTTTACACGGCATGCCAAAAGATGATGCAGACGTATATGCGAAAGAATTGATGTGCTTATTTAACTTACCTGATTCTGTTTCGCGCCATCCTTACCAGCTATCTACGGGTCAAAAGCGTCGTTTGAGTGTCGCAACTGCTCTTACTCCTAGTACAGACATTTTGTTACTGGATGAGCCTACTTTCGGGCAGGATGCACGAAACACCTTCGCCATTCTTGAAAAGCTGGAACAATTGCGCACTGGAGGCATGACAATTTTGATGGTTACGCATGATACAGAAATAGTAGAAAACTTCGCTACTGCTGTTTGGACTGTAGTTGATGGTGTTGTGCATACGGCTAATGGAGTAGGAGGTGCGAAGAGTGTTCAATTGGTTCACACCTAAACGCGAAACCTGGTTATTTCGAGTCAATCCTGCGTTAAAATTTATCGTATTTTTTGCGTTCTTGATTATTACGCTCGTAAATCAAAGTTTATCTTTTGCTATCTCACAAGCTATTTTATATGGAATATTATTTTATGTATTTAGCGGTTATTCGCTGAAGAAACTTTCATTGCTTTCCATTCCGTTAGCTATTTCATTCCTATCCACTGGGTTGACCATGTTGTTGTTCGGTAAGGGTGAAGCGGTAATTTGGCAATGGGGGCTATTCAAGATTTCTGAAGAGAGTATTCAACACGCGCTTTTGCTCGGAAGTAAGTCACTTTCATTCGGCTTCGTTGGCTTTACGTTTATCTTAACTATCCAACCTGTACTATTCTTTTATGCTATGATGCAACAGTTTCGTCTGCCGTCCAAATATGCCTATAGCTTTATTGCAGCTTTTCGTTTAATTCCTGCTGTAACTGAAGAGCTACAAATTCGTAGGAATGCTTTAAAAGTACGAAATATCCAGTTTTCAAAAGGATTTAGAGGTTTCTATGAACGATTGCAGTCCTATACAGTTCCGCTATTTGCCCAAAGTATACGGCGCGCGCAACGCATTGCAGTTGCGATGGAAGCGAAACAGTATCAGATGGGTGCTGCAAGGACATATTATTATCCTACACGGTATACTGGGATAGATATGGTATTTTTACTTGTCATGATATGTAGTTTATCTTCAGCCTTTTTCCTATCAATATATCGATAATTAGCGATATATAATATGTAACCAACTTAAAAGAGAACACAGATCTAATTCAGATCCTGTGTTCTCTATTTTCATTACACACGCTGATGATCTGCTCTCCATGACTTTATAGATTTCTTAATTTCATCTGGTGACAGATCTTCCACTACTGCCCGATTCGCAAGCTCCACGTACTCTTCATCTGAAGCAAATCGTAATGCAATCCATTGTGATTTCGTCAATTGTGCAACTAAACGGTTACCCGTCAACATAAAGTAACGAAGCTGTTCCTCTGTGATGATTAATCGATCTTGCAAAGACAACGCATAAATCCGTGCGAGCATCCCTGGAATAATAGCAAGAACGATGACAGCGAATAATAGCAAAATCTGCATTGAAAACCCATGCTTTACAAATTGATAAATTCCATAGATCGCTGTTGTCAAAAGCAATAGAACGCTTAATGGTAACCAAATATAGTGTTGCAAAGGTGTTACCCGTGTATGATTTTCATACGATTGTTCTTTCATCTCGTCCCCCCTTACATACCTATAGGGGTATCTTATATGATTTAATATTAGTTGTATACATAATTGCTCTTTCTTAAGATAGTTGTTTCAATTCATCATAATACCATTTGATCTTATTGAACAAGACTCAATAAAATTAGCGACTACTATACACTCTTGCAATAGTTAGAATTATTAGTATTGACAAAACATATATATTTCATTATATTAAACCTACTATATCAATAAGGATTAAAGGAGTTGTTTTCTATTAAACTTTCAACAAAAATCACAGTCGGTCTCGTGTTGGGTATTATTTTTGGGATTATTCTAAATATCTTTCTCCCGCAAGCAGTACCGCAATTGAATGAATACGTACTTTCTCCAATCGGTAAAATTTTCTTGAGCTTAATCCAGTTCGTAGTAGTACCCATTGTGTTTACATCATTGATTGTAGGTTTCTCTAGTATAGATCACTCTGAAAAAGTTGGACGGTTAACAGGGAAGCTATTGTTCCTTTACATCAGCACTAGCATACTCGCGCTTGTCATTGGTTATATCACGGCTTCAGTATTGAAACCCGGGAATATAGTAGATGGCTTAGGGGAAGTGGCAGCAGGAGAGGCAAAGGAAGGACAAGGTATTCTTGAATGGTTGATTTCGATAGTTCCTACCAATCCATTCGAAGCGTTCGCCACAGGGAATTTGTTGCAGATTATCTTCACGGCAATTATTGTTGTCATCGGAATTCGTATGGCTGGCAGTCAAGCAAAACCATTTCTTTCATTCGTAGAAAGCGTGCACACTATCGTAGAAAAGATTACGATGCTTGTTTTGAAATTGTCTCCAATAGGTGTTTTCGCCTTAATCAGTTCTGTAATTGCCACACAAGGTCTTGATATTGTGCAAAAATTATTTGTTTATATTTTAGGATTAATCTTAGCTTTGACACTGATGGCTATCGCGTACTTTGTTATTCTAAGCTTCCTACATGTGTCCCCAAAGCACTTCTGGAAAAGCTTCCAGCCGACATTCGGTATCGCATTCGGTACGGCTAGCTCTAATGCAGCATTGCCGGTCGCCATGGAAAATAGCAAAAAAGAATTTAAAATGAAAGAGGAGATTGCAGGTTTTGCGATACCTTTAGGAACTGCCTTGAAACGTGACGGTGCTTGCATTTTGCAGACATTCAATGCTTTATTCGTTGCTCAGCTATTTGATATCCAGCTGAGTGGCGCACAAATCCTAGCCATCATTGTCAGTGCACTTGTCGTGTCATTTAGTACAGCAGGTGTGCCAGGTGCAGGTATCATTATGATGTCCACTGTACTTGCCGCAGCCAATTTACCTCTTGCGGGTATTGCGCTTGTCGCTGGAGTGGATCGTTTGACTGATGGCTTCCGTACATTGTTGAACGTATTTGGCAATACAGCCAATGCCGTGATACTAGATAAGTGGGAAGGTAATACTTCAATCACCGATATGAAAACGCAAAGTCCAGAACCAGCATACGCCGACAGTAAAAGACTCTAAAAAAACTGCCGTAACATATCTGTAGGATACGCTACGGCAGTTCTGCTTTATATTGTTTATTTAATTATCGTGACAGAGCTATTCACATGTTTGATGACTTTTTGACTGACACTACCCATAACTAACTTTTTAAGTAATCTTAAACCGCGACTGCTTAGGATGAGATGATCAATTTCATTCGCATTTACGTGTTTAATAATTTGCTGATGCGGATTCCCACGAAGCATTGTAACTTCCGCTACTATTCCACTATCATTTACTAATTTCAGTGCAGATTGCATCTTCTTCTTTTGATACATAGCAAGACTATGAGGACTTTGTTTTAATAATCGCTCATCTTCTTTATTGAAGTCGATCACATGGATCAATTCCAGTTTAGCTTCAGAAAATTGTTTCACTAACATGATTGCATAATCTGTTGCCCGTAATGCATTATTTGAGCCATCTACCGCCACAGCAATCTTCATGGTAATACCTCCTAAAACTGCTTCCCTCATTTTTTCAATGGGGATCTTCTCTTAGTTTCCGCCACCGATATATCATTCCAATCTCAAGTTGTATACCCTCTTCACGGATCATCTAGTCTAGTAATAAGTATCTGTTCTATCATTACAAAATCATTCTACCAATTACTCAACAAAAATCCAACTGCTTTTCTTATCCAATTAATGTGAAGCAATAATGAACTAACATATTAAAAAAACGTTAACTCATATTATATGAATTAACGTTTTACATCATCTGAAATAAAATTAAGCAAGCAATAGTCGGTTAGCAAGCAATCTCCCGCGAACCGTAATACCTGCCCATGCCGCAAGAAATGCCTTGATGAAACCACCGATTAAAAATGGCACGAAGCCAGCCATCACAGCGGCTGTCCAAGAAAGTTCCGCAATAAATTTTAGCCATACTGTACCAAACGCTAAGGCAACGAACATGCCAATGATATTTGCAATAACTGCATTTGGTAGTTTGAAACTTGTGCGCTCCATATAATACCCCGTAATGAATGCCGTTGGGATAAAGCCGATCAGAAATCCACCAGTGGGTCCAAAAATCACACCTAAACCCGAAGACATGCCTGAAAATACCGGTATCCCTACCGCGCCCATCGCTAAATATACTAGTACAGAGATGGTTCCATAACGTGAACCTAAAATAGTCGCTGCTAAACCGACTGCAAGTGTTTGTCCTGTAATCGGAACTAAAGGTAGTGGAATCGTTAGCTGTGCCATAATACCAATAATGGCAGCGAATAATGCGGTTACAATCATCATTTTTAATCTGTTTCTTGAATCCATCATATGTATGATCCCCTTTGAGTAAACCCTATTCTAACTAATGTTGACATTGATTTTATAGTAAACAAATATATGTGTCAATACTTTTTATAGGTTTGTTTACTCAAAGAGCATATAAAAAATAAGATTGCTATTTAGTTAGTCGTTCAATAGAAGTCGATATCAAACATTTTATTTAAGAAATCTCTATTGAATAGTTATTTTTTAATCCGATTAAAAATAAATTTGTAATCTCTTCTGCCAATTCCTCTGGTTTATGTGTTCCTGTCCAAAGTTTGGTGATTGCCAGATATTCAATCGCGCCAACCATTGCAGCAGCGACAACGCCAAAGTTTATATTTGTATGAAAATATCCAAGCTCTGCTTCTTCTTTAAGATTACTTTCTATTTGTGCAGTCATTTGTTCTTTAATGTTAGCCGCTTCTTCCGAAATGACAAAACCAATTCGTGCAACTTCTTCGTGTTGCTGAAAGAGCTCAAAAACAGCACACAACCCATAAGCAATTCGCCCCTTTAGACCTTCTTCTGCTATATCTGCGGGAAGTTTGCTTTGTGCTACATGATGATATAATTTTTCTTTAAACATATCGACTAATTCCTGAAATACGGCTTCTTTATTTTTAAAATATAAGTAGAATGTTGGCTGTGTGACGTTTGCTTCTTTCACGATTTCACTAATCTTCGTTTTATGGAAACCATGAATAGCGAATTGCATTGCAGAAATTTCTAAAAGCAATTGACGACTTTTCTCGCCATCAGCTCCCGCTCGGCGGCCTCTCTTTTTCAGTTGACACACTTCCTATCTTAATATAAGAATTAATTCATAGATAACCTAATTGTACAGCGACTCACATTAAAAACCAAATAATACTTTGAATTTTGAAAGATATCAATTTATTTATACAGTTTGATTTACATAAGATACTGATGAATACCTGCCCCTTTGCCTCTCATGCAACATTACCCGCATAACTTAAGACTCGCGATGATGTAATAATGTCTATACTCCTGATTGTACGTTTTCTATGCAATGTCCTCTTCAGAAACTTAACTTACATCAATTTCTTTCTCCTGCGAATTATTTAGTTATGAATGTATCAACACACCGACCGTACTCACTTTCTTTGTTTCTTTTGAACTATTCAATAACTGGTTAAGTATCTACCTAATTAGGTTGACAATCTACCAAATATGTCGAATAATAGAAAGTAAGCGCTTTCATATGTATGTTGATTATTGAATACCTTATATTAAGGAGGGATATTTATGAAGTTGGCCAGAAATATCATTATTGCACTTATTGCAGGGGTAGTCGTCGGTTTAGTATTAAATATTTTCATGCCTAGTATTTTTACAAAAGCTGATGCATTTCTATTTAAACCACTTGGTACAATTTTCTTGAATCTCATGAAGATGCTAGTTGTCCCTGTGGTATTCATTTCAATTGTTCTTGGAACGGTTGGAATTGGTGATCCGAAGAAATTAGGTAGAATTGGTGGAAAGACCCTTGGATTTTTCTTGATTACAACAGCCATTGCTCTTGTCATCGCGATTTCTCTCGGTCTATTGCTAAAGCCGGGTGTAGGAGGTAACTTTGAAACAGCTAATGCCACATATGAAGCGCAAGAAGCTCCTCCAGTAGCGGAAACACTATTAGGCATTATTCCTACAAATCCGATTAGTGCTATGGCAGAAGGCAATATGCTTCAGATTATCTTCTTTGCAGCATTGGTTGGCTTTGGAATGGCAATGATGGGGAGTAAAGTTGAAAGAGTGAAAGAATTATTCGAGCAAGTTAATGAACTCATTATGTACCTGATCACATTTGTTATGAAATTCGCGCCATACGGAGCATTCGGTTTGATTGCGTCTGCTGTGGGAAGTCAAGGGATTGACGCACTTAAGGTAATGGGTATGTATATGGGGGTCGTTCTCGGGGCTCTTCTAATCCATACGATTGTCGTCTATGGTGGATCGGTCGCATTTATTGGAAAGCGTAGTCCGCTCTGGTTCTTCAAGAACTTCTTTCCCGCTCAGGTTGTCGCGTTCAGTACGGCAAGTTCTGCTGCGACACTACCAATTTCAATGAAAACAGCTCAGGAGAAGTTAAAAGTACCCGAGTCTATCAGTTCATTCACTCAATCGCTTGGAGCTACTATTAATATGGACGGCACCGCGATCATGCAAGGTGCAGCCGTTATATTCATTGCACAAGCTTATGGTATCGAGTTAACTATAGGACAGTTACTTACTGTTGTTTTAACTGCAGTACTGGCTAGTATTGGAACAGCTGCTGTTCCAGGTGCAGGATTAATCATGTTAGCAATGGTTCTGACATCAGTCGGGCTTCCGGTTGAAGGAATTGCGCTAGTACTCGGAGTAGATCGCCTACTTGATATGGTACGCACAGCTGTCAACATTACTGGTGATGCTGCATGTGCTGTTGTCGTTGCGCAAACAGAAGGTGTGTTAGGTGAGCCAGATGTCGAAGAGAGTCAAAGTAATACGGAAACCGCATAATAATCAATGATTCCTGTACGGAAAGTAATCATGTGTACTATACATGGCGGCTTTCCGCGCAGGATTTTTTATGTTGAAGACTTGATGCCTGCTCCGCATAACGGGATTACAATGACTTCATCTTTAGAATTCCCATATTTAGTGTATCCAGCATAATTAATAGCAGAAGTGATTTCTACATAGAACCCTTTGGCCGCAAGCTTTACGCGAGCTTCTAAAATTTCATCCTCAGAAACAGTAATGAACGTACCATCAGTCTCCCTAACAGCTTCTACTATTTGTTTGGACCTGGCTGGTGACGCAATGGCAATACCTTCTGCAAGAGTTCCTTCATTCACGACCGACTTGGCTGTAAGTTCCCCACTTTCAAATGCTTTCGCAAGCGGTGCACATTTCTCAGCTTGAATCGCGATGATCTTCGGCATATAGTCAATTTTCTTTGCTTCAAGCAACTCTTTAAAGCCATAGTAAACACCCAATAACAACGTTCCATTTCCTACTGGTATCAATACTGTATCAGGTACTGTCCCCAATTGTTCATAAACTTCATAAGCATACGTTTTTGTACCTTCGTAAAAATACGGATTGTAGACATGGCTTGCGTAAAATACTTGCTCCTCCTCAACTGCAGATTGAGCTGCAATCGCCACATCTTCCCTTGTTCCACTCACTGTTTTAATATTTGCTCCATGCGCTTGAATTTGCGCCAATTTATTGGGTGATGTATTCACACTTACATAAACATCACAGTCTATTCCTGCTTTGGCACTGTATGCAGCAATGGCTGTTCCCGCATTACCACTGCTATCTACAATCAACTTGTTCACACCCAACTGTTTTGCCAGCGTCACGAGTACTGCTGCACCTCGATCTTTAAAAGAAAGTGTCGGCATCATGAAATCTACTTTGATAAACGTGTTTGATGTGGATTCATCTAATTCAAGTAAAGGTGTTTGACCTTCTCCAAGTGTAATAGAACGCCAACCCGTTAAATACTCACTACCTACCATTGAAGAAACATATCTCCAAATGGATCTTTGGCTCGTCCAATTATCATACTTCTTGTCTGATTCCGACTGTACTAAATCCAGCAGACCACCACATTCACATTTCCACCATGTGGCTTCAATAGGATACGCTTTCTTGCATTCTGAACAGCTATACAAGGTCATATTCATTATCTCCTTTATGTAAATATAATTTACATACTAATGGGTTTTTATCTATTTTTATTGGCTAAACTGAGTATATGGGAGGGATCACTTTGAATGTATTTATTGAATGGCTCTATACATCAAAAAAAGGAACACCAACCGTTTTCAAGTCCGAAGAATTACCTGCAGAGCAAGCACTGCTGATTGCTGAGGACTTAGAGAAAACAGGTCGCACAAAACAAATAAAATTCACAGACCAGTTTGATAGTTCCTGGACTATTAAAGAATTAAAAGGCTATTTGAAGGGCATTGAAACAGAGCCACATAATATCATAGTATACTTCGACGGTGGTTTCGATTGGGATACAAAGTTGGCCGGTCTCGGTTGCGTACTTTATTATGACCAAAATGGTAAATCTTATAGACTACGAAAAAACGCCATTGCTACACACTTATCTTCAAACAACGAAGCAGAATATGCAGCACTTCATCTATGCTTGCAAGAACTTGAAACACTTGGAGCGCACCACTTACCCATTGCGATTAAGGGTGACTCACGGGTCGTAATCAATCATTTAAGCGAAGAATGGCCTGTAATTGAAGAAGAACTATACAGTTGGGCCAATACAGTTGAAAAAAAGATGGAATCTTTAGGGCTCCATCCACGTTATGAACTGATTTCACGCAAGAAAAACAGCGAAGCTGATCGCTTAGCTACGCAAGCTTTGACGGGAGTGGAAATTACGGCAACCATTGAAAGAACATAAGAAGTTTAAGCGTAATTATTAGCTAGCTTATATATCCGAGTAGCATCATTCATCAACTTATTACCGAAGTCCACATTACATTTAATACCTCTCCACCATTTTTTCATTTCAAAAATCCTTGTTCATTCTGTTATGCAGACTGAACAAGGATTAGAAACTAATTATGCTTTTTTCATTTCGTACATGGATGTATCTGCCTTCTGAATCAGCACCTCAAAAGTCTCTCCGTCATCTGGATAAACTGCGATTCCGATCGAAGCACTTACCGCGCTGACCGATTCTACGTCCAAATCAGATAATTTACTTCTTAAACTCCGAACATATTCTGAAATAGTATCCTCTTTTAGATCGAGAATTACATGCACGAATTCGTCGCCACCCCAGCGTACAACATAGTCCTCTTTTTTCGAGTTACTCATAATACATTCAGCGACGCAACGTAATAATTCATCACCTGTTTGATGCCCGAATGTATCATTAATATACTTAAAATTATCAAGATCTATCAAGACTACGCCAATTTTCTTCCTTTGATTCTTATATTGAGAAATCTGTTTCTTAAATACCTTATCAATTGCCCGCCGGTTGTAGGCGTTGGTTAGCGGATCTTTCTCTGCATAAAACTTGGCTACATCGTATTGTCTACCACCTATCCAGGCAACCAGCAAAAAAATCCCTGTTAAAATAAAGAAACTCTTCTCAAAAAGATAACCTAAATAGATATTGTAATAGCCGTAACGCAAAATATTGAACAATATAACAATACATACAGCCACTACTCTACCTCTATATTTCATACTATATCCCCATATCAAACTACTCTTTTCTCTATCTTACCATAGATGAAATACACTAAAAAGAGAATGATTAATCGAATCTACGCAAACTGTATTACTATCTCATTTCACAATCTGAGTAAGCCTCGAAATCCTCTCGCGGCATAATACGACTCTGCTCCATTGTGATACAAAAACACTTGATCATATCGACGATCACAAAAAAGAGCGCCACCACGTTTCCTAATTTCTTCGGGTGTCTGAACCCAGCTCGATGTTTTTCTATCAAATTCTTCAAATTGCTGGAGCCATCTGTATTGTTCTTCTGTCAATAATTCAATACCCATCTCATTCGCCATATCCATTGCGTTGTTTTCTGGCTTGTTCTTCTTTCTAGATTCCAAAGCTTCTCGATCATAACAAACGCTGCGACGACCTACAGGACTCTCTGCTGAACAATCAAAAAAGATGTATTGGTCTGTGGTTTCGTCATAGTCTACCACGTCCGGCTCACCTCCAGTGACTTCCATCTCATGGAGGGACCATAGCTTGTCCATATTCTCTATTAGCTTGTCATGTAATGATGACCAGTCCATATCTGTGTGGCGAACCATATTACTAGCGAAACGTGATTGAAGTGTTTCGAGTATCTTTTCCTGTTGCTCTGTTGATAACTTCTTATTTAGATTTGTCATGTTCTTTACCTCCTAACTTATTCTAACGCCCTTGTTAATACGTGTAGTATGTTCATTTTAAATTTTTATACAACTAGTTGATCCGTTTTTCTGAATGTTATAAAACTTCGCTTATAAGCATGGTATAATAAGAAGTAAATTATTACCATACTAAATTTATTACATCAGACGAATGAAAGGTTATCCTGATTTTTGAGAGGAGATTTGACAGATGAATGAATATATGGATATTCTGGTCGCGGTAGATGGTTCAAGTGAAGCAAAACTGGCTTTTTATAAATCGATAGACATTGTAAAGCTGGAAGAAAATGCGAGATTGCACATCGTCAGCGTCATTGATATGTTTTCGATTGACGAAGATGACACTTCCTATCGAGAACGGGAAGAGCAACACATAAGGGATTTGCTGAATAGCTATAAAACCATTGCTAAAGAAGAAGGTATTGACCATGTGGAAACATACATCACACATGGCGATCCGAAAGTAAATATTTCCAAAGACCTTGCACAAGCAGTAGAAGCTGACTTAATCGTTTGCGGTGCGCAAGGAGTAAAGAACGCTGAGCATTTTTTTCTAGGCTCTGTCTCTGAGGCAATTGTTTTGACTGCATCATGTGACGTATTGGTCGTTCGACGTAGTGTAAAGTAATAAATGAATGCCTGTATAACAGTAGACTAAAAATCCGCTGTTGCACAGGCATTAGTTTATTTTTTATAAACAATTTCCATGCCTTTTTGATCTAATAAGTATCGAAGACCTTCACGGAAATTCGTAAATGCACGGATTTGATTAAAGTTCGATACATTGGATAGAATTAAATTTTGAGCAAATGCCGGTGAAAAACCTACAAAAATAGTTTCTGTGCCCATCAATTGTAATACGCTGACTAATTCATTGATTTTTTCACTCAATAGCTCATATCCCATATTTTCTTCCACTGCCAAGGTGCTGATATCGGTGAAATCAAAGACTACTGTCACGATGTTGTTAGCAGGTATTCTTTGCACAATTTTTTCCTGGATATGCATAAAACGTCCTACTGAAAGAGCACCAGTTAGCGGAACTAAAATCGTTTCCGGTACGATAGAAGGAATAATTGGCGCTGATAAATCTTCTATGATTTTCTCATACTTTATAATTTGTTCTTTGAGTTCTGTAATCCCTTGTACTGAATTTGTCTCTTCATTCATATAAAAATCCCCCTACATTGCAAATCGTATTATATATTTACTTACTTCTATTTTCATTGATTCATCATACCATAAGATGATTGTATTGGGCTTATCCAGTTCGTTGCAAATCATTGAAACTATTCATTTAACACTATAGAATAAATTAGTACACGTTCATGAGAAAAAGGTTAATTATATGGCTTATCGGCCGAATACTAAGGAAACTAAAGAAATCATTCAACAACTTATTTCATTATTTGCTAACAGATCTTCAAAGTTGCTAAAAAACATACGTGGTACTGGATATTAGGTACTTCGGTATCTTTTCGATTAATTGACATTTCACGTAAAATAACAAATAATTAGAGGTAAGCGCTTTCAATAGATGCAATGTTTTATATTAAATACAATGAGAACGGTTCTTGAATCTTTATATCTGAACAGTTCTCTTTAAGGAGCAAACACATATGGCATTCACGAGTTTAAACCAACTGATCGAGCATGCGGAACAGGATCATACGCCGATTTACGAGTTGATGATTCAATCGGAAATCAAGCAAAAAAGCATGCAGAGAGAAACTATCATCAAGAAAATGTCAGAACAATTTACGGTGATGGAAGAAGCAGTGCGCAAAGGGACGACTACTTCTGTTATGTCACGCACAGGACTAACTGGCGGCGACGGACAGCGCTTATATAGCTATGCCGAAAAAGGGAACTCTTTCGTTCATCCTTCTACCCTTCACACCGCTGCGAATGCACTGGCGGTCTCAGAAGTAAACGCGAATATGGGACGAATTGTCGCAACCCCCACTGCAGGATCAGCAGGGATTTTGCCTGCTGTTCTTGTACATGCGCTCGATAGCGGCAAGTACACACGCGATCAAATCGTCTTATCCATGTTCACGGCTTCTGCGCTAGGGTTAGTCATCGCGAATCGTGCGTCCATTTCAGGGGCTGCGGGAGGATGCCAAGCAGAAGTCGGCTCTGCTACTGCAATGGCGGCAGGAACATTAGTGGAACTTGCTGGCGGCACACCTGACCAAGTCGGTCACGCAATAGGTATTGCGCTGAAGAACTCATTGGGACTCGTTTGTGATCCTGTGGCAGGTCTTGTAGAAATCCCTTGTATCATTCGAAATGGACTACATGCTATCACAGCTGAAGCTGCTGCAGATATGGCAATGGCAGGGGTGGTGAGCATCATTCCTCCAGACGAAGTGATCCATGTCATGCACGAAGTAGGACAGAATATGCCAGAGTCACTGCGCGAAACTGGAATCGGTGGACTTGCTGGTACACCTACTGGTCAAAGACTGAAAACCCAAGTATTCGGGAAAGAAAAAGAGCAAAAAGAAAAAAGCAACGGTGCTCCTGCTAAATATCAAAGTGCCTATGAAATCATTGGCCCTGTCATGATTGGTCCATCTAGCTCACACACTGCTGGAGCTGTTCGAATTGGAAACGTTGCGTTTCAGCTATTGAACGAGCAACCAATTCATGCGAAGTTTTCACTAATGGGTTCCTTTGCGACTACTTATCAAGGACACGGTACCGATTTGGCGCTTCTGGCTGGTGTCATGGGGTACAATACGACAGATGAAAGAATTCCGCATGCGAAAGAACTTGCGATAGAGACAGGATTAGAATACGAGTTCACGAAACGTGTGCTCGGTAGCTATCATCCAAACACCGTGCTTGTCGAGTTAACAGGACCGACCAACAAAATAAAAGTCCTCGCCAGTTCGCTTGGAGGAGGTAAAATCGAAGTACAAGAACTTGACGATTATCCGTTAAAATTCTCAGGTGAACGTCCGGCACTATTGATTCGCCACACCGATAAAAAAGGTGTTATTGCAGACCTTTTAGGCATTCTCTCAAGAAGAGGAATCAATATTGCTCGTATGGCAAATGAACGTTTTGCTATTGACGGGCCCGCTATTACAATATGTGAAATCGATAGCACTGTAGATGAAGAAATGCTCACGGAATTAAAACGTGATGTGCCAATTATTGATGATATTGTATTGGTGGAAACAGAGTAAAAAGCACAGGAAAATACCAGACCTGAAGACACTTTCTATCGTCTTCAAGTCTGGTTTATTTTTTTACCTTAATACTTTACATACAACTATTACTTTTCCATCCAAGCTGGTTTACCGAAACCTTTAAATTCAGATTCAATCACTTCTAAAAACTGCTCGGATTCTACTACTTCAATAATATCTTTCGCAAATTGCTTATCTACGTTTTCTGTTTTCACTGCCACAACATTTCGGAACTGATCAGGCATATCTTCTAAAGCCAGAGCGTCTAACAAATCCATATTTGCTGCAATTGCAAAGTTTCCAGGTACTGCAGCCAAATCAGCTCCCTCTACTGAACGAGGCAATTGCCCCGCCTCAACCGGCTGAATCACCAAGTTTTTTGGGTTTTCCGTGATGTCTTTTTCAGATGCCGTCAATTGGTCAATTTCATCATCCATTTTCACTAACCCTGCATCTTCCAATACGTATAACGTTCTCGCTGCGTTAACTGGATCATTTGGAATAGTGATGGTTGATCCATCTTCAATTTCCTCAAGAGATTTATATTTATTTGAATAGATACCTAATGGCGCGGTTGGTACTATAATTAATTCAGAGAGTTCCATATTATTTTCTTTCTCGAAGTTTTCCAAATACGTAATGTTTTGGAACAGGTTCGCATCTATATCCCCACTGTCCAACGAAATATTTGGCTGAATATAGTCACTGAATTCAGTGATTTTAACGGTATATCCTTTTTCCTCAAGTGCAGGTTGGATCGCTTTTTTTAACATATCACTATAAGGACCTGCTGTTGCACCAAAGTGAATATTTTTATCGTCATCCGATTTTTCAGTAGACTTTTCTTCTCCACAAGCCGCTAAAGCCGCAACCAACGCAGTAAGAATGAATGCAAATACCAGTTTCTTCATAGTTCATCTCTCCCCTATTATCTTTTATCTATCATTTTTGAAAAACGATCCCCACCAAATTGAATCAACTGCACTAGCACTATTAAAATGGCGACGGTGACGAGCATAATACTGTCATCATATCGGTAATAACCAAAACGAATTGCCAAATCTCCAATTCCGCCTCCGCCAACAAATCCAGCCATTGCTGAATAAGCAACTAAGTTGATTAATGTCAGTGTAAGTCCTTGGATAATACTCGACTTCGATTCAGGTAATAACACATTCCAGATAATCATCCATGGCGAAGCACCCGTTGAGATTGCCGCCTCTATCACCCCTTTGTCAATTTCACGCATGGATGTTTCAACGATCCGTGCAAAGAAAGGGATGGCTGCTACAGAAAGCGATACACTAGCTGCTGCAGGTCCAATTGTGTTTCCAACAATTAGTTTCGTCAAAGGAATAAGTGCCACAAGTAATATGATGAATGGAATGGAGCGAATAATATTGACTAAAAATCCAACAACCGAATTAATTGCACGGTTCTCTAAAAATAGTCCTTTATCTGTAGTAAATAACAAAACGCCAAGCGGCAATCCAATAATCAGCGCAATCGTAAGTGAGATGCCGATCATATAAAGAGTTTCACCAAATGCTTTTGTAATATCCGGCATGAGTTCCATGATGTGAGATAGATCAAACATGTTGTCGGATCACCTCCACTTGTGCATTTTGTTCTAGTATGTATGCAATCGCTTGCTTTACTTCTTCACTCTCGCCTTGCAATTCCATCAAGAAAATCCCTAGTGCTCGTTCTTGAATATATTCGATCGACCCATGCAAGAAGTTTCCTTTCACTCTATATTTCTGCATAGTATCGGAAATCACGCCCTCCATCGCTACTTCACCTTTAAACGTGATTTTTATTAGTGTACCGACCAAATTGGACATGACGGTTTCGGGTATGTCGTAAGACACTACACTGCTAATAAACTCCTTCGTCAAAGGTTGAACTGGGTTAGAAAAGATATCATATACTTGCCCTTCTTCGATCACTTTTCCGTCTTGCATAATCGCCATGCGATCACAAATTTCTTTTACAACATTCATCTCGTGAGTAATTAAAACAATGGTGATATTCAATTCTTTATTAATCTTTTTCAACAATCGTAAAATAGACATCGTCGTGTTGGGATCCAGCGCGGATGTTGCTTCATCACAAAGCAAAACGGATGGATTATTTGCTAGGGCTCTCGCAATACCGACGCGTTGCTTCTGTCCCCCGCTCAACTGTGCAGGATATACGTTGCGTTTTTCAGACAGACCAACCATTTCAAGAAGCTCCATTACACGAATCTCTATTTTATCTGACGGCATTTTCGCTGCTTGTAAAGCAAATGCGACATTTTCAAAAATCGTCTTTTGACTAATTAAATAAAAATGCTGGAATATCATTCCGATCTTCAACCGTGCCTGGCGAAGTTGTACCCCTGATAATTTCGTTAAATTTACATCATCAATTAAAACAGTGCCACTCGTTGGTTTTTCCAACAAATTCAAACAGCGTATAAGAGAACTTTTTCCCGCACCTGAATAACCTACAATACCAAATATCTCTCCAGTCGCGATGTCTAGTGATACATCATCTACACCTTTTACCACTTTATCTTTTGTCTGATATACCTTAGACAAATGTTGAATTTGGATCATGTTCTCACTTCTTTCTATATTCTAGTAAAAACAATCATAAACAGCTGGAATTAAAATTTCTTTCTAAATAAAAAACTTCTTTCATTTTTCTAAATGAAAGAAGTACTGAAATATTCTCAGCTTATCTCTCAGATGGAAAACCATGCTGTAGGATTTGGCACCTTCCTCGTTTCGTTCAAGGGGTTGCTGGACTTCATCGGGCCTTTTCCCTCAGTCACTCTTGATAAGAGATTGCTATTTAATTATATGCGTAAAATATATACTAATCTGAATTAATAAAACTGTCAAGGTCAATAACGACAAATCATTTTAATCTCCGACTTTTTCTATAAGTATTATTTTTTCGCGCAATTTTCTTAATCATCTGGAATCAAATAACCATCCATCTATTGATAAGTCTAGTATGATCTATGTATACTTAACGCAAATACCCTATCAAAGAAAGAAGGAATAGACTATGGCTTTGTCCAACCGATTACAAAATCTCCCTCCGCATTTCTTTACGTTATTATTAAATAAAATAGAAAAGGCTATGGATGAAGGTAGAGATGTTATTAACCTAGGACGTGGAAACCCTGACCAACCAACACCTCCTCATATTATTAAAGCATTGCAAGAAGCCGTTGAAGATCCAGCTACACACGGCTACTCTCCGTTTAGAGGGACACTTGCTTTAAAGCAAGCAGTGGCTGAATACTATCTGCGTGAATACGATGTTACGATTGACCCTGAAACAGAAGTTGCGGTACTCGGTGGCACAAAAGTCGGCGTCGTAGAACTCCCTTTAGCGATTATGAATGAAGGAGACTTATTACTGTTACCAGACCCGGGTTACCCTGATTATCTATCAGGTGTCAGCTTAGCAGGTATTCGATATGACACGATGCCACTACGTAAGGAGAATGAATTTCTTCCTGATTACGATACATTAACAGATGATCAGAAAAAAGACGCCAAACTAATGTACTTAAATTATCCAAGTAATCCAACTGGCGTCACAGCAACACCCGAGTTTTATGAAAAAACCGTGGCATTTGCCAAAGAACATCAGATTGCCGTTTTACAAGATTTTGCGTATGGTGGTATTGGTTTTGAAGGTCAGAAGCCGATTAGTTTTTTACAAACTGACGGAGCAAAGGAAGTCGGCATTGAAATGCTGTCTCTTTCCAAAATGTATAATATGGCAGGTTGGCGCGTCGGTTTTGCAGTCGGTAACTCTGAAATAATTGAAGCTTTAAACGTATTGCAAGACCACTTATTTACTAGTATCTTTCCAGCAGTTCAACGTGCTGCAATTGAAGCATTGACAGGTCCACAACAATGCGTTGAAGAGTTAGTTGCGCTCTATGAAGGTCGTCTGACCGTATTGCTAACCGAATGTGAACGTATCGGTTGGGACGTTACAGCACCTACTGGCTCGTTTTTCGCTTGGTTACCTGTCCCAGAAGGGTTTACAAGTGAAACCTTTGCCGATTTATTACTCGATAAAGCAGACGTCGCAGTATCACCGGGGAACGGATTTGGTATTTACGGCGAAGGATATATTCGTGTTGGGTTGTTAGAAAGTGAAGAACGGTTGCAAGAAGCAGTTCGCCGTATTGAAAAACTCGGTTTATTTAAGTAAGAAGATATAATTCCAACTGGACTCTATTATGCAAAAAGCCTCCTTGCTCATACCAGTATTTCTGGAATGGCAAGAAGGCTTTCACATGTATGAATAAATTATTTAAGTTATAGATTCTCTATACTATTAATCAAGTTCTACATTATCCAGTAATGCACGCACTTCATCTGTCGTATTCGTACTCATTAAATCATTTCTTAGTTCAGCTGCTCCACGGAACCCTTTAACGTAAATCTTGAAAAATCGACGTAACGGTTTAAACAATCGTGGTTCTAGCTCTGTCGAATATTTGTCAAAAAGATCCAAATGAAGACGCAAAAGATCCAGCAACTCTTTATGATCATGCTCTCTCTTCTCTTTTTCAAATGCAAATGGATTATTAAAAATTCCGCGTCCAATCATAACCCCATCGACACCGTACTTCTCCACAAGCTCCAGACCCATTTGACGATCGAGAATATCTCCATTGATTGTCAGCAGCGTGTCAGGCGCTATTTCATCACGAAGTTTCTTGATCTCGGGAATCAATTCCCAATGCGCACTCCCATTACTCATTTCCTTACGAGTACGGAGATGAATTGATAGGTTCGCAATATCTTGCTCCAGTACATGTCTGAGCCAAGTGTGCCACTCTTCTATATCTGTGTAGCCAAGACGAGTCTTTACACTGACAGGTAACCCACCAGCTTTTGCTGCTTGGATAATTGCCGCGGCTGTTTCAGGATGGTTGATTAGACCGCTCCCCTTACCTTTTGTTGCTACATTTGGCACAGGGCATCCCATATTAATATCCAATCCCTTAAAACCAAGTTCCGCCATTCCAATACTCATATCACGGAAATGTTCAGGCTTGTCCCCCCAAATATGTGCAACAATCGGCTGTTCGTCTTCCGTAAACGCCAAACGTCCACGCACGCTGAAGATTCCTTCTGGGTGACAAAAGCTTTCCGTATTTGTAAATTCGGTAAAGAATACATCCGGACGAGCGGCTTCGCTTACTACGTGACGAAAAACCACATCCGTCACATCCTCCATCGGTGCTAGTATGAAAAATGGCCGTGGTAGATCACGCCAAAAATTAGTACTCATCGTTACGTTCAAATCCTCTCTTCATAACTTTCACCTGCGTGTACAGAAATGTTTTTTACATATACCTATTCCCTACAGATGTCAGTCTTACCATTATACAAAAAATGCACAGATGAATTCCACTTCTTTGAGCTACCACCTAAAAAAATATAGACTACTTACAGTTGACATGGTTTTCTCCATCTACTGTAATCACTTCACACTATATAATTATTTCCTGTGCGTTTCTCTACTAATTTATTTTTTCTTATTCCACTGCTCCGTAAAAATCAAATCATCTAAACTTCGTCGTTTCTCCCAATTAGCTGTTTCTAGAATAGGCGCAGTAGGATAATGCTCCGTGTAACCAATAGACAGAAGAGCAACCGGTTCAACATGAGGGGGTATGTTCAAAATATCACGTACATCATTCTTTTTATAAAAACTCACCCACCCCATCGCCAGACCTTCCGCACATGCCGCTAGCCACATATTTTGGATTGCACAGGCAGTCGACAACATGTCCGTTTCAGGGATGGAGTTACGTCCTAACACGTGTGAACCGCCCCGCGTAGGATCACATGTTACGCAAATAGTAATGGGTGCTTCTTTCAATCCTTGTATTTTTAAGCCAAGGAACTTTGTTTCTTTTTCTCCATTGTCTTCATAATGAATAGCTAGCGCACGTTTTTCTTTATCCGCTGCCCAAGCCAATTTCTCTTTCGTTTCATCAGATGAAACGATGATGAAATTCCATGGTTGCATAAAGCCGACTGACGGTGCTTGGTGAGCGGCTTTCAATACGTTATGTATCGCTTCTTCCGGAATGGGAGTCGGCAAAAAACTTCGCACATCTCTTCTATTATAAATCACTTTGTAGACCGCATCTCTTTCTTCATTTGAAAACATGTAACATCTCTCCTCTAATCGTATACTGTACTGTTTGTTATTGATCATCACGTGTTTAGTATAATGAAGTTGTAAAAAGAAAGACAGATTTGACTAAGTATCACTTACATATACTTCATTTGTTATTTACGCTGTTTTAGCTTTATTTGATCAGTGTAATGACTAAGTCCGTTTCGCTGAGTAGAAAAGTGGCTTCAACCGTTTTGAAAATCACCGGTTGAAGCCACTTACGATGTACCCATTCGAAACACATATGCTCACTTCTCGTCCATTTTTGTAATCGATACTCCACGTTCAGCAAATACGGTTTGAGCGACAGATAAAGCATTCAGCACGCTCGGGAATCCTGTATACGGAATCAAGTGCATAATACAGCCGATAATCTCGTCCGGCGTCAAGCCTACATCAAGGCCTGTTTTGATATGCATTTGAATCTGTGGCTTGCCTTGTGCTACAAGAGCCGTAATCGTTGTAAGGACCTTCTGTTTATTATCCAGTCCAGGTCGCGAATAAATATCTCCAAAAGCAAATTCCACAACATACTTAGTCAAATCCGGTGCTACATCTTTGAAGCTCTCCCCAATTTCCATCTCACCTGCCGGGTTATCTTCACCCGATAACGTAAGTTCCATTAACTTTTCCAAACCACGTTGGTAGCGATCTTCCGCCATTTCAAAAACCTCCTTGAATATACTATCCGCTTTATCATCAAAACTGTTCGTTAACTTTTTTCGTATTATTGACTAGCGGTGATACTACTAGTGTAGCAAACTTTAAAGGAAATCGAAATTTTTCGTCTACTTTCGCTGTGGTAGATAATTGGTGCAATATAAATAAAATACTTGATTGCTAGCTTGCTAAAATGACAAATAGAATAGTATAATTTGATAGTATGGTCCTATTACGAGTTGTTCGTAAATATGCATACATATAACTATTAACGAGGAGTGATGTACATGAGAAAAATGATATTCGTATTTATGTTAGTAGTGCTTGGCTTTTCTATCGCTCTCTCCACCGAGACAAGTGCAGCAACGAAAACGACTAGTATGTATGTAAATGCAAAGAACGATATCGTTCTACGCGCAAAGCCATCGCAAAACGCAGAAAGAATGGGCACTATCAAAAATCATTCTAAGCTAACCGTCTTTTCTTCATCTAATGGATGGTCGCGTGTACAAGCGGGCAAAAGTAAGGGATTCGTATATACATCCGCTTTGTCTAAAAAGAATCCTAACGCAGCACCCACTAGTGTAAACGGCGGTTTATCGCCAGTGAGTGGTCTGACCCTCACTTATGAGCCTTCATTCATGGAAGATACTAAAGAAACTTTTATTACTAGAAGAGATGGAAAAAGTACTTACTTATTCAATACGAGTAAAAAGTCTCCTTTCTCTTATGCAGAGTTTGTCTATTATGAAGATAAAGACAGACTCATGATGGGAGTGGCGGAATCTGACTTTATTTTCGTTGATGCTGCATTTCCTTTAAGACAAGGGAAAAGCTTTACCGGATACAATTTAGAAGAAAATTATAAAGTATTAGTGGAAAGCACGACAAAGACGATCAAAGTGAAAGCCGGTTCTTTCCGCAATGTCGTCATACTTCGTTACCCGAACGGTTCCAGAGAATATCTTGCAAAAGGAATTGGAATTATCAAAAGTACAGATAAAAATGGGAAAACTTATACAGAGTTAACCGCTGTAAAGCATAAGAAATAAAATTAATAGATAAAAAACGTTGCCAGAATTGAGCAACGTTTTTTCTATCCAAATCAAATCAATCACATTCACTACTAGATAGTCTCTCTTTCGTTTATACTTAAAAGAACCAAACGACCAGGGAGGTCTGCACTATGGAGTTTAAAAGTATCGAGGAACAAGTCATTCAAAAATATAAAGACGATGAAAATTTGATGATTCGCCTGTTTGTCCAGTGGTGTGCGAATCATCAACTGGATCCACAAGTACTTTATCAGAAAGCATACCCTGAACAACAAGCAAATTCCGCCTTAAAGGAAGTCGTGGAAAGCAATGATGAATTCGATGAACTTCATATAGATAATGAAACTATGCTGGATGTGCTTCAACTATTTGGGAATGATGATTTGGCATTTGTGGTTGCGGATGAAATAGGGAAACGTAAAGCATAATACGCGCTTGTGAGAGAAAACTTTTTCTTTGCTTACGTCTTCAAAAATAGTGATTTTCTCTCATAGGTTTACCACTTTTCACTTTCCTACCTACTATTAGAATCGCTGAATATAACACAAGTGCGATGCCAAATAGCTGTAGCGGAAGCAGTTGATCACCAAGAAACAGTACACCCACTACAACTGCAACAATAGGTTCAATAGTCGCAAGAATTGATGCCTTCCCTGCTTCTAAATGCTTCAAGCCTGATGTATACAACACATACGCTGCCACAGTGGAAATCAACGCCAGTAGTAAAGCGGCAATCCAAACGTCAGCATATCGGAATGTATCAACTTTACGCCATACATCACTTGTCAGCGACATGAACAAAGCCATATAAAAGAATGTGTACGTAGTAATTGTCAAGGCGGAATATCGTTTCGTTATTGGCTTCGTGAAAATACTGTACAGCGCATAACAAAAACCCGAAAGAACTCCCATGAACAGCGTCTGACTAGAAATACTCTCCGATCCTAGCGGCAATAGTCTAACCACTAATGCACAACCTACAATAGCAGATGCTAATGCTAATACTTTGCGTGCGGTCAGCGGTTCCTTAAAGAAGATTCGCGATAAAATCATCACGAATATCGGTCCTGTATACAATAACGTCACGGCAAGAGACAAGCTGGAACGTGAAAATACTTCGAAGTAAAAGTAGTTAAATAGCGCAAGACTGAAAATACCTGCACTTGCAAAAAATAAATGATCTTTTATTCGTGTCTGTAACTGATCACGAAAAAACAGCATCATAATAGCAAATAAAAACACAAAGCTGAAAATCCCTCGAATTGCTACCACATCCCAAGCCGTGAATCCTCGTGCATATAATGGCGCTATGAATAAACCGATCAATCCCCAACAGACGGCTCCTGCAATTGTTGTTGAAGATGTCTTCATACTCGGCTTGTTTTCCAACCTCATCGCCTCCGGTCTGATACATATGCAGCTGCCCCATATATAATATGTATAGTTATGTACTGAATTATAATGCATATCTGTGAACGAAACCATTCCAATAGTTACAACGCACTTATTTCTAACCTATCCTTCAAACTAACAAGAAAAAATAGTTAAGTTCATGTTATTCATTCCATTCCGCCATGTGTGCGTATCAGCTTGTTCTGCTTCTCTAGTACATCGAAATCCCTCCGTATCCTCGTAAGCACTTCATTCAATACTTCCGAGAGTTGGATGATATCCACTCGTTCTCTTATTGCAAACAATTATAGTACCTACGTAAAACTTGAAAATATAACGTCATAATAGATTTAGATTAGTTAGTGTTTCGTATGAACTAAAAGTTTCCGCACAGTATAAAGAAGCAGTATGAAAACTGGCTTTCTTGTTAAAGGCTTACCTTTCACCATCTTTAATAGTCGAACGTCTGATCATACTGCATCACGAACGGATATATAAACTCATGTCTTGACACCCGGCATGACACACATGATAATTTACATGAATGGATAATTTATATATAACAATCCACATGACTAGGGAGAGGACGATGCATGTGAGGAAGAAGTTAAAAATAGGAACGATGATCCACGGTGTTGGTGAGAAGATTTCGGACTGGCGGCACCCTACTATGCCATCGGATGCGAGTGTAAGCTTCGAATTTTATAAACAACAAGCCCTAACGTCAGAACGCGGGCAATTTGATTTTGTTTTCATCGCAGATGCTTTATATATTAATGAAAAATCGAATCCACATTACCTGAATCGATTCGAACCACTCACGATACTTTCTGCATTGGCAGCGGTGACGTCGAATATCGGATTAGTCGGCACATTATCAACTACCTATGGCGAACCTTTTTCTGCAGCGCGACAATTTGCTTCACTAGATATGTTGAGCGGTGGACGTGCAGGATGGAATGCGGTGACATCCGGATTGGAAAAGACCGCATTAAATTTTACTAAAGAAGTTAAAGATCATCCAAATCATGCCACACGTTACCGGATGGCTGCCGAGTTCGTGAACGTCATGAAAGGCTTATGGAATTCTTGGGAAGAAGATGCCTTTATACGCAATAAACAGACCGGGCAATTTTTCGACCCAAATAAATTACATACATTGAATCATGAAGGTGAGTTCTTTTCTGTACAAGGACCTCTAAATATCGGCCGATCACCGCAGGGACAACCAGTAATATTTCAGGCTGGTTCATCAAAAGCAGGTATTGCATTTTCCGCACAACAAGCTGATGTAGTTTTCGCCATTATGCCTACTTTAGAAGAAGCGCAGCGCTATTACATAGATGTAAAGGGGCAAACAGAAGCTCTTGGACGTAAACCCGATGACTTGTTGGTTCTACAAGGCATCAGTCCGATTATTGGAGATACGATAGAGGAAGCGGAGCGAAAACTCGAAGAACTTGCTGGTTTGGTAACGATTGAACAAGCACTTGCTTTTTTAGGTCGTCTCTTTGAACATCATGATTTTTCACAATATCCATTGGATGAACCTTTTCCCGAGATAGGATGCATTGGCAAAAATAGTTTCAGAAGCGATACCGATCGCATTAAGTCTGAAGCTCGTAAGCAAAACTTAACTTTACGTCAAGTAGCTTTACGAGAAGCCACACCGCGCACGCCTTTTCTGGGTACACCCGAACATGTCGCTAATCTTATCGAAGTCTGGTACGAACAGAATGGAGCGGATGGTTTTATGCTCATTGCAAATTTGCCAAGCGAATTAGAAGCGTTTGTAGATAAAGTTGTCCCTATCCTTCAAAAGCGCGGGATTTTCAGATCAGATTATGAAGGGACTACTTTACGCGAAAACATGGAGTTGCCTTATGCGGAAAACCATTATTCACTTTAATAAATAAAATCTATAAATAGATCCTTTTCAAATAATTTAGTACTATGCATATTTCTTTGTTGTATAATTATCTAATAATTATCTAGAGGTTCTACAATGAGGAGGCATCACATGAATATGGACCCGCTAACGTATTCCTATGAAGTTCAGAACATAGTGAAAAGTTCGCATCAATTAGATACACGTATTTCGGAAACAGAATTACTTGATTACATCAGCAAGTTAGCCAAGATTGATGTAATGGATATGTATATCGATCAATATAAATATAAAGATAAAGTAACTAGTCCAGTCATTTATGAAGCAATTGCACAAGCTTTCAAGTTCCACTTAGAACGAGTTCCTGTGCTGACTACAGAGAAAATCGGTACTTTCGTGATTCCTCCATTAACGGATTTGAAAACTTGCAGCAGTCTCCCTTCACAAGTCATTTTGGATTTATATTTAGCTCATCACAATCATCACGTAACAGGTGACGAAGTCCGCACTATGATTAACCATTATTTCGGTATGAATTTAGTTGGAATTGACGGGTTGGGGAAAACTAGAATTTCTTTGTATTCAAAAGGACAGTGGCTCGTGAAAGATGATCTAGACTTATTTGTTATTCATACCGGAACAATGGATGTAGACGTGAAAATCTACTGCACAGACTACTTTATGGCCCGTACTGGATCGAAAAATATACCGATTGAATTACAACAATCCTTGGCTAGCTTGGGGTATAGTTATAACGCGCAAGTAGATGCGTATTATTATTCAAATCCTTCAGGTCTTACAGTTTCTAATGCATTTAAAGGAAAGACAATAGATGCGATTATAGAACTTACAGATGTATTATACAAAACTATCTGATGAATACAAAAAGCCCAAGAAGAGACTGATATAGCCTCTTCGTCGGGTTATTTACTTTCCAAAGGAAGATAGAAACTTCACGCGATCTCCCATTGGTGGTATTGTATTATCAATCAAGTAAATTTCGAGAACGGATGGCCCGTTCTCGTTCATCAGCTCATCTATTACTTCTTGGGTTAGATCCTCCATTTTTTCAATTCGTTTACTCGGTATGTTCATAGCCGCAGCCATAGCTGCAATATTCACCGGTTCTTGTTCAAACGATGGATGGGACCGCTTATATTGCAACGAATGTCCATGATAGACCATTCCTAAACGTGCATTATTCATCACAACAAATACAATCGGCAACCTATGTTCTTTGGCGGTGAGGATCTCCATACCATGCATGAAGAAACAACCGTCACCTGTGACGCAAACTACTGGATGTTCAGGTTCAGCAAGCTTCGAACCAATTGCAGAACCTATACCGCTCCCCATCGCCCCAAAATGTACATTAATATCAAATGTATCGGACTCCAGCACGTTCATATCATGAATGATATATGCCATGAACTCACCTATATCGATGGTATATCTAGTATTGCGAGGAGCGTATTTTTGCAGGCGCATCAATACATTTTTCGTATTGTACTCTTCACTATCCGCTCTCCCTATTTCTTGCTTCGTAAATGCTTGATCTTTTGTCGGCAAGTCCAATGTTTTTAATTCATCTAGTAACGCGGTCAAGCTTAAATCTATGTCTCCCAAAACAGCAGCATCCACTTCATATTTACGATTAAAAACGGAAGAATCGTAATCCAGTTGAATAGTGTACCGATCTTTAGTGAGATTGACGTTCCAATTATTCGTAGCCGTCTCGCCTAAACTGGAGCCTACCACCAGTAAAGCTTCACCATCACTCCCATTGATCAATGAAGAAGCGCTATCATGACCGGCAAAGCCGAAGACGCCAGCGTGAAGTGGATGGTCATCTGCAATATAACCTTTTGCCTGCGGTGTTGTAATAATTGGCCACTCGAGCATCTCCGCTAACTTAAGTAACGGATCGACTGAGTTTCTGATACCTTGTCCTACAAAAATATATCCATCCCGTTTACTGGCAAGCTCTCTTGCAACAGACTGTATGATGTTTTGATCCGGAACTATCGGCGTTCTTTTTGGCGGAGCCGGTATTTCGGGAGACTCAATTGGATTGATCTGAATATCTATTGGCATGGCGATATGGACTGGCCCCGGTACACCGGAAATTGCTATTTCACAGGCCTTTGCCACTTCGCCAAGTAAATCATTAGAATCCGTTACAGTTACACTATATTTCGTCACTGATTTAAAGAGTGGTTCAGCATCCAGTTCTTGAGAGGCATTTAAACCGACAGTATCGACAGGCACTGCGCCCGTCAAAAATAATACAGGAACATGTTCTCGCATGGCATTTGCGGCACCTGTTAGTAGATTGGTACCGCCAGGCCCGCTACATCCAATACACACACTCATAGAAGCCGTGTATTTAGCATAAGCAACTGCCATATAGGAAGCCGCACCTTCATGTTTTGTCACAATCGGTGTCAGTTCAGGTATTTCATACAACTCATCAAAAAACGCATTGACAGAACCTGCTGGGATACCAAAAACATGTTGTACTCCGCTAGCCATTAAATATTCCAATACTCCTCGAACAGCTTTCATAAAACCCCTCCTCTAGTAGCTAGATATGTGCTTTCGAATTCACTTGCTTTCAACGGCATATTGAAGTAATACCCTTGCATGATGTAACATTCTCTTGAGGCTAAAAATTCCGCTTGTTCTAGTGTTTCGACACCTTCAGCAACCACATCCAATCCCAGATTTTTTGCTAACGTGATAATCGTATTCGTAATGGCGGAATTGTCGTTATTGCTTTCCAATTCCTGAATAAATGATTTATCTATTTTCAAGGCATTGATCGGCAAGTTTTTTAAATAGCCCAAGGAGGAATAGCCTGTACCAAAGTCATCAATAGACATCTTGATTCCGATCGCCTGTAACTCTTTCATCGTCTGGATAGTCAACTCTGTATTTTTAATAATTTGGTTCTCTGTAATTTCAAGACATAAAAGCTCTGGTGATACTCCTTCTTCGTCTACTATATCTTTTACTGTTTGGAATAAATTATTTTGTTCAAACTGGCGAGCCGATAGATTTACGGATACTACTATCGGTGGATATCCTTTGGCTTGCCACTTCTTCATTTGGTTACACGCACTTCTGATAACCCACTCTCCGATAGGAACAATTAGCCCCGTCTCTTCCGCCAGTGCGATAAACTTATCCGGTGTAATTAATCCTTCTGTCGAGTGATTCCATCTCAATAACACTTCAGTACCGATGACAGTACGTGTACTATAATCAATTTGAGGTTGAAAATAAATTTCCAACTCCTCACGATCGAGTGCTTTATATAACGCATTTTCAAACTTCACATTTTCAAACGTTCTGATATCCATCGCTACTTGATAAAAATGATAGCTGCTGCCGGATACGGTTTTGGATTGATACATGGCGATATCAGCATTTTTAATCAATAACTCCACTGTCTGTCCATCTTGGGGAAATACACTAATTCCCATACTGCTATGAATATGCATTTCATGTCCTTTTAGATTGAACGGCTTGTTGAATTGATCCACAATCTTTTCCGCTACTTCAACAACTTCTGCTTCAGATCGAATAGAAGGCAAGTAGATAATGAATTCATCACCGCCTTGACGCGAAGCCGTGGCACCCTCAGGAAGACATGCACATATACGTTTTGCTACATGTGCCAATAAAATATCACCATAGCTATGCCCCAATAAGTCATTGACTGATTTAAAACGATCCAAGTCCATGAACAGTACCGCTGCTTTTTCTTCATGAATACGGGCAAAGCTCAATCCTTGTTCCATGCGATCTTTTAAAAGCACTCGGTTGGGAAGATTGGTCAAGCTATCATAATACGCATGGTACCTGATTTCTTTCTCCATCTTCTTTCTTTCGGAGATATCTTTAAATGTAACGACATCCCCAACGACTCTATCCCTTTCTTTGATGGAAGATCTAACATATTCTACAGGAAAACTGGACTGATCTTGTCTAAAGAATGTAACATCCTCTTTATTTGTATTGTTTTCATTGTAAATAATACTGACAGGTTTGCCTATTAACTCATTTTTAATCTTATAACCTAGCATCATGGCTGCCGCTGGATTACAAAACGTAATGACACCTTGTAAATCTAATCCGAATATCCCTTCACCTGCCGAATGGAGAATCAGTTCTTTCTCCCGGCTAAGACGCTGTAATTCTTTCATCGCTGATTCAAGTTCATTGTTTTTTTCCGTTATCTCCGCAGTACGTTGTTCTATGATCAACTCTTGTTTTTCCATATTCAATAAGTTCAATAAAGTGGAAGCCGTTGTATCGACAATAGATTGCGTCAGTTGTTGACTGGTCTGGGAGTAATTCGGATTTTTTTGTTGAAGGTCTGCAATGACTACTAAACCTAATACTTTCCCCATAGATACAAGAGGAAGAATAAACATCGATTGAATACCAAAGTATCGACATACTTCATGGTTCACTCGATCGTCCGCAAAGACATCAGGAATGAATTCCGCTTTTCTAGATGCAATTACTTCCTGAAACACTTTATCATTTTCATCATCAAATTTTATCTCGTCATGAGATTTAACCCATGCTTCTGGCGACCAATCACTAGTATGATTAATTGTTGTAGGCTTAATCTTCATATGCACCAACGGATCGATTAGATGTACACCTATGTCATTGTTTCCAAGCACTCTTTCTATATAAAGAAAACAAGTATCCAAGGCTTCCTGCATCGTAGAACACAGTGATAAATCCCGTGTTATATCCAATAACAATTGCTTTTCCTGAATCAATTCTTCTTTACTTGTCAGCAGCTTGGCATTTTGAATTGCAACAGCTGCCATATTGACGTAGGACTGGACGGTTTGAATTTCAAGTTCTGTTAAATTCATCGGTATTCCATAATCGAACAAGAAAACGAGTCCGAATAATTCCATTTCACCAGTAATAGGCAAAACCAAGAGAGATTTTATCTTAAATCCTTCAACTGCCCTTTGATCAGGTCGAAAGTCTTTAGATGTATCCGGTATATAGATTGTTCTTCTTGTTTCAATTACTTCTTTCGCCAGTAAATCGAAGTCGGTATCAATTGTATGCATATCGAGTGTCATGCCATTGATCACTTCAGGCTTTCCTACGAAGCCCCTGAATGATCCGTCTTGTTGCGGCAAGTAAATTCCGACCGAGTCACATTGAACAATCTCCTCTGATATAGCGGTGATCACGTGATTTAACACTTCTCGTAACTCTAGCTTTGTATTTATTAACTTTGTTATATTCGCTAGACGAAGATATCTTGTTTGATCTTTCACTATTCATACCTCCTATCCTATCCAATGTATCGATAGATAACATCTTACTATGTCATTCGACAAATTATTTGAAATAGCCTTTTACTAGATGTTACAGCTATATTAAATATATAACGAATAGGAAGATATTGTATAAGCAAATAGTACCATTCATAAATCTAGTGGTAAAATCCCCCTGACGGTAGAGTGTTTGTCAGCAGGATATAAAGCCCTTCCCTTCTATACCACTACTGCCTTTTTCTACAGCTAACTCAATTCCGTTTTTTTCGCCTTCGACCACTTGTGGGACAAGTGGTTTGGATTATGCAATCCATTCAGAAAGCATTTTACCTACACATATTTAAGAAATATAAAAGCACCAACCTCCATTTTGAAGTTGATGCTCTTACATATATATTGGTTTACATATCTAAATACACAAATCCTTCAGATGTAAAACGTACATCTGTAGAAATATAGTTTTTACCGCCTGTTTCTACATATACAATCCCGCCTGGCTGGTGAATTTGCAAAGTCTGATTTTGACTTCCCTTTGATAAATGAACACCCAAGGCTAGAGATCCTGAACCGCAAGCCTGCTCGAAAAATCTGCTCCCGGTTTCCGTTACATAAACAAAAGGCCATATTTCATACTCGCCTTCTTTCAACTGCTTGTAAGGTATAATCCCGATTGCTTTATCTTCAATCTTATCGGTGACTGCTTCAATCAATTGATTAAACTGATCTTCAGTTGGCCAATAGTCCGTTATGAAATGAGTGATTCCATCCAATTTCACGACATTTCCTGTAATACTCCGGCCATTCAAATCAATTACTATCTCATTCGTTGATAATGGTGGCGGCATTTCAGCTCTGGCGACAAAATGAGTGGGTGACTTTACATCCACTTCGCACTCAAGCGGAAAATCCGAACCTGATGTCTCTAACAAAAATGTCCGATCTTTAGTGAGCCCTTTATATGAACAGTATGCAGCAGCACTTAACAAAGCATTACCGCAAAATTCTCCACCCGACATTTCCAACCTTAGTACAGCATCTTCAGTTTGTGGTTGCACTAAAAAACCCGCTTGTTCTGCATGCAGATGTTCATCGTCCATAATTTTACTGGCGATCTTCGCATAATGTGCAGGTGATACATAGTTAGTTATAAAAACGGTAGTGTTTTTTGAAGGGCTGGCCTTTACAAAATCCAATTTCATCTTTATTTCTCCTCCCTTTCCACTCGTTGATTACTTCGAAATACGTGATGCGGTGTGTTGAAAACACACCGCATCACGTAATGTTTGCATGATTTGTTTATAGTACCATGGCCGCAACGACACCAAAGATGAGAAGCGGGATATTATAATGTAAAAATGTTGGTACACACGTATCCCAAATATGATGGTGCTTTCCGTCCGCATTTAACCCAGCTGTCGGTCCTAGCGTACTATCAGATGCCGGTGACCCTGCATCACCAAGCGCGCCTGCAGTCCCAATTAAGGAAGCCGTTGCCATTGGAGAGAAACCAACTGCTATACAGATTGGCACGAACAAAGCTGCAATAATTGGAATGGTCCCAAATGATGAACCGATACCCATTGTAATTAATAATCCGATCAATAACATGACGGATGCAATAATCAGTTTGTTATCACCTAAAATTGCTGTAGCTGATTCTACTAAATCATTGACAGCACCTGTCTCTTTTAAAATAGTTGCATAACCGGAAGCAATTAACATAACAAATGCAATCATACCCATCATGCTAATCCCTTCATTAACAACTCTTTCTCCTTCATTAAAGGGAACGACTGTGAATATATACATTAACGCAATACCTGTAAGAGCTCCTAGTACAAGTGAACCCGTAGCTAGTTGCACGATCAATGCACCGATAATGGCTCCAATAGTGAGGACGTGACGTAAGTTGAATTTCAGTTCGACTTCTTCAGGTATTTCTTCCGCAACAATGACTCCCATGTCGCTATGCGGAAGTTCTCTTGGCTTGCGGTATGAGATGAAAACGGCAATCAGTAAACCTATAATCATGCCCATTCCAGGTATTAGCATGGAATAAGTGACTGATAAAAGAGGGATCTCCATACCACTTGCTTTCATTTCTTCTGCAATGATTCCGTGAAATATTAATCCAAACCCAGCCGGAATCATAATGTAAGGTGCTTTTAATCCAAATGTCAACGCACAAGCGACACCTCGACGGTCAATCTTCATCTTATCAAATAAATGAAGCAAAGGTGGAATTAAAATCGGAATAAATGCTATGTGGATAGGAACCACGTTTTGTGAGAAACAAGCAACTCCTGCAATGGTTAGCAATAAAATTGACCGTTTCCCTCTTAAAACTTTCATCAATCTCTTGACGAGAAAGCCTGTAATTCCTGAAAAACTAATCATAACGGCGAACATTCCGAGCAAAATATAACTTAATGCGGTGTTTGCTTGTCCACCCATTCCAGAGACGAGCATTGTTGTTGCTTCCGTCAGTGACAGACCTTCCATTAACCCAGCCACACCCGCCGCGATAATAATGGCAAACATTACGTTAACCCGCAGAAGACTCAACACAGACATGACGATAACTGATATCACTACCGTACTAAACATAGATTCACCTCTTCTTTTTAAACTAAAATGAAAATTCAAATATTCAGTTATTCACGGGCGGAGAGGAAGGTAACTCTCCCTCTTAATTCCACTAGTACTGATGAAAACAGATTCAACCATTGTAACAAATTCCATCTTACATTCTATTTATTTGTTTGTGTATGCATCGAAATGAAAATCGCTATTTTTCAACCATTCACTCATTGCTTCAATATCTTTCGAAAATACGCGGTCTTCTTCAATATATGACACGATACTTCTTCCGTTTTCTAGAAACTCTCTTGTGGATGTGGACATCTTTTCTTTTCCACGAATCTCGGCTGCCTGCATACTACAAATTGCTTCTATTGCCAGCACACGACGTGTATTTTTAATTACTTCATATGCATGACGAGATCCAATTGTGCCCATACTAACATGGTCTTCTTGATTCGCTGATGAAGGAATGGAATCGACGCTTGCTGGATGGGCAAATGTTTTATTCTCAGAAACAAGGGATGCCGCAACATATTGCATAATCATGGCACCAGATTGTAACCCTGGCTCAGGACTTAAAAATGGTGGCAAATCATTTAATTGAGGATTTACTAAGCGCTCAATTCGACGTTCTGAGATATTTGCCAATTCTGCTATTGCAATTGCCAAGAAATCCATAGCAAAAGCAATTGGCTGTCCATGGAAGTTGCCACCTGATAATACTTTTTCACCATTATCAAAAATGAGCGGATTATCTGTAGCCGCATTCATCTCAATCAGCAATTTCTCTTTTACATAATTCATAGTCTGCCACGTTGCGCCATGAACCTGAGGAATACATCTGATCGAATACGCATCTTGCACACGTATTTCTCCTTGCTTTGTCGTTAACTCACTGTCAACTAAAATATTCCGAATTCGTTCTGCTACTTCGACCTGCTCTTTGTAACCACGTGCAAGGTGGATATCTTCGTCAAACGCATCAATGATTCCGCGTAAACCTTCAATTGTCATGGAAGCAATGCGTTCTGTCTGATGAGCCAATTTTTCAGCTTCTAAATACGCAACGACTCCCATTGCAGTCATTGCCTGCGTGCCGTTAATAAGAGCTAGACCTTCTTTTGCCGTTAGTACAATCGGCGTAATTCCCTCTTTCGTTAAAGCTTCCTTCGCAGGCGTTCTTTCCCCTTTATAAAACACTTCTCCTTCTCCGATTAAAACTAGCGCCAAGTGCGATAGCGGAGCCAAGTCACCACTGGCACCAAGAGATCCTTGCTGTGGAATGACGGGATGAATATGCGCATTTACTAAATCGAGCAATCTCTCAATTACGACTGGACGCACTCCTGAAAAACCTTTCAATAACGCGTTGGCACGAAGAAGAATCATCGCCCGTGAAACGATTTCCGGAAATGCTTCCCCGACACCACATGCATGGGAACGGATTAAATTTAACTGCAGTGATTCTACATGGTCTTTATCTATAAGCACATCACTGAATTTACCGAACCCTGTTGTAATACCATATACAATTCTTTCTTCATCTACGATTCTTTCTACTGCTTTTCGGCTTTCTTGAACCTTTTTCATGCTTTCTTCTGAGTATTTTACGTGGTCACCATCGTAAAGTACGCTATGCACCTCTGTAAAATTAAGCGTTTGTCCATTTAATACGACCATCTTTTTTCTCTCCCTTCAATTCCGTTGCTCAAGTAACGTCACAATAAAAAAATCTATATGACAGAACTTGAATACGCTTACAAATAATAGGATCTATTCACTGAATCCTCACACCATTTTTAGTACTATGTGAAACTTTCAAGTGCCTGAGTGAATACTCAGGCACTCAGTCAAATGTGTAGTCCGAGTTTGTTATATTGCGTACATAATTTTTACGAATCCTTTACTTACTACTCGTATCGCTTTAGTTTGATGCGTTACCAACGACCTGCACGCCTTTTTTCCAAACCGACTGGACGTGGTTAACGCCGAATAAGTATTGGAGTTCTTGATAATTTTTTGCGTCCCATACTACCACATCACCTTGCTTACCTACTTCTAATGAACCTACTTTGTCCTCGCTCTTAATCGCGCAGGCTGCGTTATATGTCGCAGCTGTCAAAGCTTCTGCTGGTGTTAAACGCATGGAGATGCAAGCTAAGTTCATCACGAGTGGCATCGATGTCGTGGGGGAAGACCCCGGGTTACAGTCCGTCGAGATGGCCACAGGCACTCCTTCGTCGATCATTCGTCTTCCAGCAGCGGCTTCTTCACGTAAATAAAGTGCTGTCGCCGGCAGAAGACAAGCAATTGTACCCGATTTTGCCATTGCTTGTATACCTTCTTCAGATGCTTTTAACAAGTGCTCAGCTGAAATGGCACCTACTTTAGCTGCAAGTTCTGCACCGCCATAGGACTCAATCTCATCTGCGTGGATTTTCGGAATCAAGCCCACTTTCTTTCCGGCCTCCAGCATTCTCTCGGATTGCTCCGGTGTGAATACACCTTTTTCACAGAATACATCATTGAATACTGCTAGTTCTTCTTCTACCACTATCAGTAATACTGTTTCGATTAAATAATCAATGAACTCATCTTCTCGGCCTTTATAATCAAGAGGAACAGCGTGCGCCCCCATGAATGTCGGAACTAAGTCAATCGGATGGGTTTCTTGAAGTTTTTTCATCACACGAAGTTGTTTTAATTCCGTTTCTAGATTCATTCCGTAACCACTTTTTCCTTCTACTGTAGTTACTCCATGAGCTAGGAACGAATCAAGTCGGCGCGTTGTTTGCTCGATCAACTCTTCCTCCGAAGCTTCTCTTGTCATTCGAGTCGTTGCATGAATACCGCCACCGGCATTCATAATGTCCATGTAGGTGGCGCCTTGCAGACGCATTTCAAATTCGTGCTCCCGACTCCCTCCATACACCACATGTGTATGAGGGTCCACTAAACCTGGAGTCACTAGCTTTCCAGACGCGTCTACAATTACTGCATCTTGCGCTCTTTCACCATACGTACTTTCAAGCTCTTTTGTTGTTCCTACAGCTTGAATGATGCCGTCTTCAATCCATACACTACCGTCTTCAATAATCCCAAGATCCGACATATCTTTTTTCGCGCGTGGACCATGCTTCCCCGAGGCCAACGTGGCCAACTGGGAAGCGTATTTAATCCAAACTATATTTTTCATTTTATATCATTTCCTTTTTTCAGCATTGGAATATTAACGCCTTTTTCTAATGCTGTCTTTTCAGCAATTTCATATCCTGCATCCACATGACGTACGATTCCCATACCAGGATCCGTAGTTAACACACGCTCGATACGAGCAGCCGCTTCATCTGTTCCATCTGCAACAATGACAATTCCCGAATGAACAGAATAACCCATTCCGACTCCACCACCGTGATGTAGCGATACCCACGTTGCCCCACCGACCGCGTTGATCATCGCATTTAAAATAGGCCAATCCGCCACAACGTCCGATCCGTCTTTCATCGCTTCCGTTTCACGGTTTGGTGAAGCAACCGAACCTGAATCCAAGTGATCACGGCCAATGACGATTGGAGCGCTTAACTCGCCACTTGCTACCATGTCATTAATGATTTTTCCGAAACGCGCACGTTCACCGTAACCGAACCAGCAAATGCGGGCAGGCAATCCTTGGAATTCAATTTTTTCTTTCGCCATGCGAATCCAGTTACATAAATGTTCGTTATAGCTAAATTCTTTCAAAATCACTTCATCCAATTTATAAATGTCTTCCGGATCTCCCGATAATGCTACCCAACGGAATGGGCCTTTTCCTTCACAAAATTGGGGACGGATATATGCAGGAACAAATCCTGGGAAATCAAATGCATTTCCGATACCTTCGTCTTTTGCCACTTGACGAATATTGTTTCCATAATCAAATGTGATAGAACCTTTATTCATCAAGTCAAGCATTGCTTGCACATGTTTCGCCATAGATGCTTTGGATAATTGTACATATTTTTCCGGATCGCTTGAACGAAGCAAATCAGCGTCTACCATAGACATGCCAGACGGGACATACCCATTCAACGGATCATGTGCTGATGTTTGGTCAGTCAGTATATCCGGAATGAAGTTACGTGCAATCATTTCCGGTAAAATGTCAGATGCGTTACCTAACAATCCGATCGATAATGCTTTTCCATCTTTTTTCGCTTCTTCTGCAAGACGGATCGCTTCATCTAATGAATCCGTTTTCAAATCTGTGTAGCGTGTTTCGATTCGACGGTCGATACGCGTCTCATCCACTTCAATTGCGATACATACGCCACCAGCCATAGTCACTGCAAGCGGTTGCGCTCCACCCATTCCGCCAAGGCCTGCTGTTACGGTAATCGTTCCTTGCAAATTGCTATTATAATGCTTTTTGCCAAGTTCTACGAATGTTTCATATGTTCCTTGTACGATTCCTTGTGAACCGATATAGATCCAACTTCCAGCAGTCATCTGACCGTACATCATGAGGCCTTTTTTATCGAGTTCATGGAAAGTATCCCAATTGGCATATGCCGGGACAATATTTGAATTTGCTATTAGAACACGCGGCGCATCCGCATGTGATTTAAATATGGCAACGGGTTTACCCGACTGGACAAGTAATGTTTCATCGTTTTCAAGCTCTTTTAGCGATTTTACAATCGCGTCAAAACTTTCCCAGTTACGAGCCGCTTTTCCGATTCCACCATAGACTACAAGATTCTCCGGGTGTTCAGCCACTTCTGGATCCAAGTTATTCATCAACATTCGAAGTGCAGCTTCTTGAAGCCACCCTTTCGTATTTAACTCAGACCCTCTATATCGAATTACCTTTTCGTCAGCAATTGTTTTCATGAATAAACAACCTCCTTTTTTTCTATACTTTTAGTATACATAAAAGATTCTGTTTATTATTTACTAATTATTGATAATTTTATAATCTGTGCACTATTTCAATTTTTATCGTCTTCAAGTTTTATAATATATTTCATTTTATCTTTATATATCAATTAATATGTCGAATCTTGACTAAAAAAAGAACCATACATATGTACAGTTCTTTCATACATTCGATTGAAAAGAAGAAGGAGTCCTGCCTTCAAGTTGTTTAAATTTCATAGTGAAATAGCTTTGGTTGGAGTAACCTGTCAATCCCGATATTTCTTCCAACGACAAATTCGTTTCCTTCAATAAACGTTTGGCTTCGCGAACCCTTACCTGATGTAGTGCGTCTCTAAAAAACTGTCCGGATTCAGCGGAGAATCGCCGGCTGAGAGTACTTTTATTCAGCCTAAGTGTATCCGCACAATCCGATAAATTCCACTGCGAGTTCCAATAATTCGATTCCATCAACGTCTTTACTCTTTCTACAAGGGAACGTTCTTCTGTTTGCAAGTGCACATCTCCATCTCCATATGAAAGAAGCCTAGTAATAAAGGCAAGCAACTCCTGCACGATCTCATGTATAACAGGTTTCTTGATAATCTGTTGAAATACTGCATGATAACAATCTTCCCACTCCATCGTTTGAATATTATATGACTTCATATATCGGCGTACTTGTGCCAGTACACTAGTCAGGCGGATGCGAACCATTTCAGGGTCGGGATAGGGTTCTCCATACGTGAAGAACTCTTGCTCCAGCCATTTCCGTATTTCTTTTGCGTCCCGTTTTTCAAGCATTTCAATCCATTGCCTTTGCTCCAATGGCGTAAGGAACGGATCCAGATCAGACCAGTCTGTATATTGACTATTTGATAGAATGATATCATAACCATCAAAGAATACTTTTTCTTTTAATTGCTTTGTCTGTGCATACGTTTCTTTTAGCGTTTGAAACGACGGTGGGTCATTGATGACAATTGCAAGTGACTCTCCCTTGTCACCTTTCCACCAAGCAAGAAATGCATGGTACTCTTCATGGAACAACTTCTTTTCTCCCTCATACTGCACACATAACACACAATCCGCCAGCGCAAATAATTGTTGTTCCACTGTGAATGGAAATTGATGCAACTCATCGTATAAACGCGGTAAGCTATTTAAATCAGGTGTTGATATGGCAATCATCGTAATTGGTTGGGTTGTCATCCTGTCCGTTAGAAAAAGATCCGAGTAGTCAATCATCATGGACTGATCTTCATTATAGAGGTCATTACTATAACGATGTCTTTCACTTCTTACCAGATAGCGAATTTGTTGAATATGTTTCACTAAGTCATCCGGTGAAAAGGGACGGAATAAGACATCTTCCGCTCGATAACGAAGTCCACGGTAAGCGGTTTGAAAAATGCGCTCCGATGAAATACCCAACCAGCGCACATGACTTTTTCTAAGCAACTCCCCAAAACTATCATCTTGTTGCACCCATGTGTCCATATCCAATAAAAGCAAATCAGGAAACTCGTCTATACCCTCTTTCACAAACTCTTCGATGGAATCCCATCTGTATAGTTCCATTCCGGTCATTTGAGATTCAACAAGCCAACGAATTCCTTCTGCTTCTAAATGATCCTTAGCCACTAAATGAATCTTCACTGCCTGTCCCTCCTTTTATTATTGCCACAGTTCCGGCTCTGTTTTTCTCCAACCTCTATACACTCACAAAAATAGTCTGGTACGAAAGAACAGTTGACGTTTGCGAAGTTTGCTCCATTCAAAGTGATCTAGGAGGAAAACATAAGACATAGAAACACCATAGCCTATACAGCTGCTATGGTGTTTCTTGTTATTACAGCTTTTCGTTTTATGTGTTTCTAATACTTGAAAAGCGTAGTGCAAGTGCTAGGATCATTACAAAATACTAACTTTTTCACGATACATAATCTTACATTATTTTTACTCGATCACACTTCGGAGAAAGGCATCTATTCTACAAGCAAGAATTCAACTCCGCCAACACCCACATCAACTTTGAGATGAATAGTAGTATCCGTTTTCCCGTATGCTTCATTTACATAGACACCTTTGCCCTTAGAAATGAAACCTTTTGTCCCTACGCTTCCAATTCCCTTGGAAACAGACAATTTAACTCCTGTCTCTTGAGGTAAACGAATTTTCGCATCGCCCACCCCAAGTTCAAATTCAGCATCAAAGCTTTCCTGCCAATCACCAGACAAATTGATTGTCGTGTCACCTACTCCTGCATCGACTGACAACTGACTGAGTTGAATTCCAGACAAGTTCAGTTCTGCATCGGAGACACCCATTTCGACATCAAGATTAACGGGGATTTCATTAGTCAGTTGAACGTTCCAGTTGTTTCTTTTATTGCCCAATGCAGAAAGTCCTTTCATGTTCTGCTCTATCTCAACATAACCAATTTCTCTTTTATTTTTATACATAACGGATGGGAGCCACTTCTTTACGTTAGTATCGATGTCACCGTCCACCCAGTTCGTTGCACCGCCTTCAATCAAAAGGTCGCCCGCACCAAAATCGATATCGATTTCCAGTGATTTCGCGTCGTCCTTTTCAATGGCCAATGCTCCGGAGACTCGGTCTGTTTTCATCCAGCCATACACCCAAAAACCTACCATCCCCAACAATATTACACATATTACTATCAGTATTTTCCGCATATTCACACCCCTTTACTATATCATAAGCGAAACGCACTTAAATGGAGTCCATCAAATGACTGAACTATATGTAAGACTAAGGACTGAGCGGTTCAATATATGAAGACCCTTCACGGCTTATACCATTTTATAAAAATAAAGCTCGCTATCGTCCTTATCTGGCCGATTGGAATCAGTATGGAAGTAGAGAAGTTCAAACACCATGCTGTTAGACTACTATAGCTAAAATTTCTTTTAATTAATACTTCATTCGCAAATCTCCTACCTATTCAGGTATTTTGGCAAAAGAAAGTAGATTGTAAAAAACAGTTATATATCACTACCTTTTTGACTATATTCAGAATATACGTCAGTTAATTCGACATGCTAAAATATAGTGAATCCAATTCCAAAGAGGATGTGTGAAACTCAAGAGAAGTCCGATATTGGCTGTATACTCATCACGTTACACTGTATTTGATTTATAGAAATCAAACTAGTAAAGAGGTGTTCGAAGTTGATAACAGAAAATAGAGAACAAACGATATTTAATCATATAGGAAAGAGAATTGTAACGGACCGTGACATCGAAATTATTGCAAAAGTGGAGGATCCATTAGTCGTCGTCTTAGGCAATATGTTGAGTGACGAAGAATGTGACGAACTGATCAGGCTGTCGACTGACAAGTTAAAACGATCCAAAATCGGCATGGTTCATGCGGAAAACGAAATTAGAACAAGTAGCAGTATGTTTATTGAAGAACAGGACAACCAGATGGTTATGAGAATCGAAAAACGGATTGAAGCGGTTATGAACATCCCTATCGAACACGGCGAAAGACTACAGATTCTTCACTATCTGCCAGGTCAGCAATATAAAGCACATCATGATTTCTTCTCGGCAACGAGCAATGTCTCCAACAATCGAATCAGCACACTTGTCATGTACTTGAACGATGTTGAACAAGGTGGCGAAACGTTTTTCCCTCATCTGAAACTGTCCGTCACACCAAAAAAAGGAATGGCCATTTATTTCGAGTACTTTTATAACGATCCCCTGTTGAACGACTTGACGCTGCATGGCGGAGCACCGGTGGAAATCGGAGAGAAATATGTAGCAACGCAGTGGATGAGGAAGCAAAGAGTACGATGAGAGACTTGAAGCAACACTACCGGCCAGTGCTCATGCGATGAAATTTCACCACCATCTCCATTAAAAGGCACTACGTGTTAGCTATTCGGGCTAGTTTAGCTTAATAACGCCATCATGTATGCACATTAAGTACTCATTTTTTATTTATTTTAGACTCGGAATTTAATAAGTTGAATTTCATGACAGCTGTGTTATTATAGGAATTAAGTTAATAGTCCGGGTTTGAGTTACTGAGAAGACCTCAAGAAGTGATTGCGATAAAAAGCAATCACTATCTTGGGGTCTTTTTGTTCTCTTATCCACTATAAAAGGGAGATGAAGGAATTGACAACATTTTCATCAATGGATCGACATAAGATTGCGAACACGTTACGTACCGAGAACTTTGACGTTTTAATTATAGGTGGTGGAATTACCGGTGCTGGTATCGCATTGGATGCTGCAGCAAGAGGGATGAAAACTGCACTTATTGAAATGCAGGATTTTGCTTCAGGCACATCTAGTCGTTCAACAAAACTAGTACATGGTGGTTTGCGTTATTTGAAGCAATTTGAAATAAAAGAAGTGGCCCAATTGGGCAAAGAACGCGCGATTGTCTACGAAAATGGTCCACATGTTACAACACCTGAATGGATGCTACTACCGTTTCATAAAGGAGGGACATTCGGTCCTACATCTACGGCGCTTGGATTAAAAGTATACGACTTTCTAGCTGGTGTTAAGCGCAGTGAACGAAGAAAAATGCTGAATCTTGAACAAACTATCCAACGAGCTCCACTTATTAAAAGAGAAGGTCTCCAAGGTAGTGGTTATTATGTAGAATATCGCACGGACGATGCTCGCCTCACGATTGAAGTGGCTAAATCTGCTGCTGAAAAAGGTGCCACTTTATTAAATTATGCAAAAGCAGAAGGTTTCATCTACAATGATACTAACCAAATAGCAGGCGTCCAAGTTCGCGACATGATCACAAACGAAATGATGACCGTTCAAGCGACAAAAGTCATCAACGCAGCAGGTCCGTGGGTAGATGAAGTAAAAGAGTTCGATGGCCACTCAAACGGTAAGAACTTAATATTGTCCAAAGGGATTCATCTTGTATTCGATCAAAGCGTATTTCCTCTACACCAAGCAATCTATTTCGATACCCCTGATCAACGTATGATTTTTGCAGTACCACGTGATGGTAAGGCATATGTCGGAACAACGGATACATTCTTTGATGGTGATCCGAAAGAGATGCAAATTACAGAAGAAGATCGCACATATATTTTAGATGCCATTCATTATATGTTCCCCGATGTCTCTGTGAGTGAAAAAGATGTTGAATCTAGTTGGGCAGGTGTCCGACCACTGATTCATGAAGACGGTAAAAACCCTTCCGAGATTTCCAGAAAGGACGAAATCTGGGAATCTGAACGTGGACTGATCACCATTGCAGGGGGTAAACTAACAGGATACCGCAAAATGGCGGAAACTGTAGTGAATAAGATCTCCGACTTGCTTCAACAAGAAAAAGGATTACACTTCAAACGATCTAACACGAAGAACATGCCCATCTCAGGTGGCGATGTTGGAGGCTCTGCTCATTACTCTCGTTACTTCAACCAAGCTGTCAACCGTGGCATGTTGCTCGGTTTCACAGAACAAGAAAGCCGACATTTGGCTGCACTTTATGGCTCAAACGTGGACAAAGTATTAACAATTCCTTATGATGAATCCGAATCGATGCCACGTATTCTCTATGTTAAATTACGCTATGCGATTGAACATGAGATGACTGCGAAACCGACTGACTTCTTCATTCGACGCACGGGTGATTTGTTCTTCAATATTAAAAATGTACAGGATGCAAAAGAAGACGTACTAGTTAAAATGGGCCAACTGTTGAACTGGTCTGCAGATGAACAACAACGCTATCAGTTAGAATTGGAAGACGAGTTACGAAAGTCAACATCTGTTGTGTAAATACTATAATATAAACGTATATCTATAGACGGAGGTTACTTCATATGTCTTTTCATAACCAAAAAGTGTTACCAGCTGCACGTACACTAAAACAATTTGAAAAACTCTTAGAAAGTACTTTTGAATATATCGTTCTATTAGAAGTACACATCAGCAATTTAAAAACCGTAAAACAAGAAGCAGACAAGCGAGGCAAGAAACTAATTATTCATGCCGACTTAGTGCAGGGCCTAAAAACGGATAACTTTGCAGCCGACTTTTTATGTAATGATGTTCGTCCAGCAGGTATTATTTCCACTCGATCCAATATGATTTTGAAAGCAAAGTCTAAAAATATTATCGCTATTCAGCGTATGTTTCTACTCGATACAATCGCATTAGAAAAAAGCTATTCTCTAATTGATCAAACTGCTCCAGACTTCATTGAAATGCTACCGGGTGTCATTCCGGAACTCATCGAAGAAGTGTATGAGCGCACAGGTATTCCCATTATTAACGGTGGACTCATTCGTACAAAACAACATATTGAGGACGCACTAGCAGCAGGTGCTGTAGCCGTGACAACATCCGATAACCAATTATGGGAACACTTTATTTAAATAGAGAACTTTTGCGTCATTGTTGACAGAATAAACTTGCCACTCTATACTTGGAAACAAGTTAATGTAAGTGGTTGAGTTTAGGAGTCCACAATTAAGTTCTTGCACATAGCAAGATTTAATTGGGGACTTTTTTTGCGTCGTATATGCTCAACTACCAGACTTAAATTTGGGTAGGAGGAGATATAGATGACACCCTTTACAGGTGAATTGATCGGAACCATGATATTAATACTATTTGGTGGTGGCGTAGTAGCTGGTGTAGCACTAAACAAGTCCAAAGCAAAAAGTGGAGGATGGATTGTTATTACTGTAGGATGGGGTCTTGCGGTTACACTTGGTGTGTACGCAGTGGGCCAAGCTAGTGGTGCTCATTTAAACCCTGCAGTCACAATCGGTTTCGCAACTATAGGTAATTTCCCTTGGGCGGACGTCCCTATGTATCTTTTAGCGCAGATGATTGGCGCGATCCTAGGTGCAGTAATAGTGTACTTCCACTACTTACCTCATTGGAAAGAAACAGAAGATCCAACTGCTAAACGTGATGTATTTGCTACTACACCTGCCATTTACAATCCACTGTCAAACGTAACGAGTGAAATAATCGGAACGTTCATTTTAGTACTTGGTTTACTATCTATTGGTGCCAATGAATTTACTGAAGGCCTCAACCCGTTAATCGTTGGCGCGTTGATCATCGCAATTGGCTTGTCACTAGGTGGAACAACTGGCTACGCGATCAATCCTGCACGTGATCTCGGACCGCGGATTGCCCATAGTTTCTTGCCCATTCCCGGTAAAGGTCCATCCGGATGGAAGTATGCATGGATTCCAGTAGTAGGTCCAATAGTTGGCGGTACATTCGGTGCCCTATTCTATAAACAATTTTTCCTTAATGAAAACAGCATAACATTTTGGATTGTCGGCGCATTCGTACTCGCGATTCTTCTTGCCGCACAGTTTTCAATCCGTAAAGAAGTCGCACAATCAAATCTTCAAATGCAAACAGCGAAAACAACGAATGACTAACCTACTCATACATACAGGAGGAAAAAATCATGACTAAAAAATATATTATGGCATTAGACCAAGGTACAACAAGTTCAAGAGCAATCCTATTCGATAAAAAAGGAAAGATTTTTCATACCGCACAACAAGAGTTCACTCAATATTTCCCGCAATCCGGTTGGGTCGAACACAATGCCGATGAAATTTGGAGCTCCATTTTATCAGTCATTGCCGGGGTATTGTCTGAAAAGAATATATCAGCTGAACAAATTGAAGGTATTGGAATCACGAATCAACGTGAAACAACAGTTGTTTGGGATAAGCACACAGGTAATCCTATTTATCATGCAATTGTATGGCAATCCCGCCAAACTGCAGATATTTGCGAAAGTCTCAAAGAAAGCGGTTACAATGACCTATTCAGAGACAAGACTGGACTATTAATTGACGCATATTTCTCCGGAACAAAAGTAAAATGGATTTTAGATCATGTGGAAGGCGCACGTGAAAAAGCAGAAAATGGAGATTTGCTGTTTGGAACAATTGACACATGGATTATTTGGAAGTTATCTGGAGGTGCTGCACACGTAACAGATTACTCCAATGCCTCCCGTACGTTAATGTACAATATACACGAACTACAATGGGACGAGGAGTTATTATCTATCCTAGGAGTTCCAGCGTCTATGTTGCCTAAGGTATGCCCTTCTTCTGAAATCTATACGTATGCAGATCCAGAACAATTTTTTGGTCACGCGGTTCCTATCGCAGGTATTGCAGGTGATCAACAAGCTGCACTATTCGGTCAAGCGTGTTTCGAATCTGGCATGGTGAAAAACACATATGGAACAGGTTGCTTTATGTTAATGAACACGGGAGAAAAAGCTGTAAAATCCAATCACGGTCTGTTGACGACAATCGCTTGGGGGATCGACGGTAAAGTAGAGTATGCGCTAGAAGGTAGTATCTTTGTTGCAGGTTCCGCTATTCAATGGCTACGTGATGGATTACGCATGTTCCGCAACTCCGCTGAAAGTGAACAATACGCAAAGCGTGTCTCCTCTACAGATGGAGTTTACGTTGTACCCGCATTCGTTGGTCTCGGAACGCCATATTGGGATAGCGATGTTCGCGGGGCAGTATTTGGTTTAACAAGAGGAACGACAAAAGAACATTTTGTACGTGCCACATTAGAATCCTTAGCCTATCAAACAAAAGACATCGTCGATTCAATGGAGTCTGACTCTGGCATAGCCTTGAAAACATTACGAGTAGACGGGGGTGCTGTTGAAAACAACTTCCTTATGCAGTTCCAATCAGATTTACTGAACGTGCCCGTTGAGCGACCAACCATCAATGAAACAACTGCTCTGGGTGCCGCATACTTAGCTGGACTGGCTGTAGGCTTCTGGAAAGACCGTTCGGAAATTGCTGGACAATGGGCATTAGATCGCCCGTTCACACCTAATATGGAACAACAAGAACGTGAACAACTCTACAGCGGCTGGCAAAAAGCTGTGAAAGCGGCCACTGTATTTAAGTAATACATTAAAAGGTACCTGAGGTCGAAGCAAACGTGAATGTGTAAACATTTACGTTCGTTTCACCGAGGTACCTTTATCTATACATGGACACTTGAAACTCCAATCCCACTACTGTCTTCAAGTATGGCTACTCATCAATAAACTCCTCTTATTTCATCAGAATATTTTATCCATTCGCAGAAATAATTATGGAAGATAGGAAAAAGGAACTGAAAATTCCCGAAAAACATCTTTGTATTACTTTGAAAAAAGCAGGCATGTCGTATCGTATGCCTACTTCTTTTTATATGGATGATGGTTGAAGGTGCTCATCATCATTCTTTCTATACTTCAACTAAATAGGTTTCGTCGTTACCTGTCCCAATATCTATGACATTCAGATTATCTAGTAGTGAATAGTCCGCATATAAATTAGCAAAAGAGGTTTTACCTATTGATACATAATTCTTGACGATCTGACAACCTCTAATTGGATGGTCTTCGAAATGGCTTTATATGATACAATCATAATGTAGAGAACGAAGAAATTCATTTCTGAAAAGGAGGACGGCATGAACCTAGCCCTTATTGCAACAATGATTATTGTTGTCATTGTTTTAGTGGTCGGACTAATTTTGACCCTATCCGTTGCTAATTCCAGTACTAATTCCAAGAATAAAAGTTACAGTAGTAAAAAAAGTTTCTCCAATTTACTGTGGATTTATGTTTTATCATTACCAGTGATTATTATATTGACTGTTACAGCTATATTTATATTTTACTAACAATTCGAAAGTGAAGTTGCGTAATATCTCTTAACTTCTCAGCGCATAGATACACTACCTTTATCTATAAGGTATCCAAGTTCTTGGATACTTACGTTCTACCCCATTTACAATATAAAACATTTACATTTCAGCAGACGCAAAAGCGGCTGGGACATAACTAGCCAGAAGTGAGCCAAAAAAGGGTTCGATCATCGGTTTTTGATGATTGAACCCTTTTTGTATAGAAATCCTTGTATGATTTCCTATATGTTTACCTCCCTGGCAGTGTACTTTCTCAAGTTCACTGCCAGTAAAACGAAGGCTAATTCATTTTTCACCTTTTCCATTCCCCTTACAGAGAAACGAGTGAACCCTAAATTAGCCTTCAGGAATCCAAAAACTGGCTCTACGTCAATCTTGCGGTTGCCGTAAATTTCACCTGTTTTCGTATCTGAAAGCTTTTCTCGGATATATTCTTTTTGCTGTTCCCACTTTTCATTCACATACAGCTTCCTATTGTTCTCTTCTTTTGCTTTGGTACAGAAAGAACGCAATGGGCAGCTTGAACAATCCTCACATTCGTATACTTTCATGGTCCGTGTGAATTGATAACGATCCGTCCGATTGGAAAGGTAGCGGAACACGAGTTTTCTGTCATTTGGGCAAGTAAAGGTATCCGTAGTTTCGTCATATGCCCAATTCGCTTTATTGAAAGGGTCGGTTTTGTACTTCTTTTTCTTTTCTTTGCGATATTGGTTATAGGTAATAAGCGGAACGCGCTTTCGATTTTCGATGACATCTCCGTAATTCTGTTCACTTCCATAACCGGCATCCGCGACAATATACTGTGGCAGATCAAAAAAGTCTTGTTCAATAGTATCTAAGAACGGAATGAGTGTACGCGTATCGGTGGGATTTGGATACACGTCAAAAGCGAGGGTATATTGCCCTTCGGTCGCAATCTGCACATTATATCCCGGTTTCAGTTGCCCATTTTTCATATAATCATCTTTCATCCGCATAAAGGTCGCATCGTGGTCCGTCTTCGAGTAGCTGTTACGATGGCCAAAGATCTTCATATCGTGTTGATATTTCTGCTTTCGAGCCAAGAAGTCTTGAAATTGTTTACGGTATTGTTTGGGTTCCTTTCGTAGCGAGCGAATTTGTTTACGTTCCTCTACATCTTCGCTAGCGTTAATCTTTTCTGTATATGTTTGGATGGTTTCATCTAGCTTCTCTACTACTTTAGAAAGTTCCGCGGTAGATAGTTCATCAAGACTTTCCCGTTCGATTTCAGGGATAATCTCTTTTTCTAACAGCTCTTCATACATCTGACTGGATCTTTCTACAAGACCCGAACTATACCGTTCCACGGACTTGCGCCAGACAAATGTAAATTTGTTCGCATTCGCCTCAATCTTCGTTCCATCAATAAAAATGGCTTCTTCATCAATTAGCTGTTTTTGTACCAGCTGGCAACGAAATTGCACGAAGCACTGACGTAATAATTCTTTCACATTAGGATCTACGCGAAAACGATTAATTGTGCGATAGCTTGGTTCATAACCTTGGGCGAGCCACATCATGCGAAGGCTGTCTTTTAACAGTCCCTCTATTTTTCTACCCGAAAAAACAGACTGTGTATAGGCACACAAAATGATCTTTAACATCATACGTGGATGATAAGATGGGCAACCTGTCCCATGCGAAAAACTGTCAAAAGCCTCTTTAGGAATGCTTTCGACTAGATCGTGCACAGCGTAAGCAATATCATGTTCTTGTAAGCTAATTTCTAAATCCAAAGGTAAAATCAGTTGATTCATGTTATAATCTTTAAACATAAGGATACCTCCGATACTTTTTGTTGTGGTGACTAAATTTTATCAGAAGGTATCCTTTTTTTCTTCCTAAAACTTAAAAATCCAATACAAAAAAAGAACGGACCCGACAAGTTTCATAGGGTTCGTTCTTTTTCAATTAGAGGAGGGTTTTGTCCCAGCCTCTTTTAAAATATATAGTGGGAAAACGACTTACATCATGCCGCCCATCTTTAACGCTGTATTTCCAGCTATGATGGGCTGGCAAGATGTAGGTCTATAAAGGTTTCACCAGATTTTCAAAGCTATGAAATTCTATGACAAGTAACCCTAGGTTAGCAAATAAGTTAGCAAGTTAGACAGGAGGGCTTTTTAATGATGACGCTCAGATTACTTTTAAGAACCGCTTTGGCTATCAGCGTTGTTCTATTCATAAGTGGTTGTTCAGCTTCAGATTACGGTTTTCATATTGCATCTACTGAAGAAGTAGAAAACGTCTTTGATCAAAATAACAATGCATATGTGATTATTACTAATGATGTGGAAGCTTCATTCCTAAAAGAAGCAAGTAAAGCGTTACTAGAAAAAAAGGAAAGTGCATTACTGTTCAACGTCTATATGAATGATGGAGTACACAATAACGCTGACAAACTTAGTCATAACCCCTTTCGCTTTGAAATGCCCCATGTCAATGCAATCTATTACTTGAGAGACGGGCAGATTGTAAATGAGTATAACTTAGAAAACTACAATGATACAGAATTTAAATTCTTCCTAAAAAACAACGAGGTGAAATGAAAATGAATTGGACACTCAATGAACAACAAATAACAACTTTATTTAAGAATATAAGCTCTGAGACATATGTTTTATTCCTATCGCAAAGTGGTGAAGAGAGCTTAACTTCTGCTGAATTGTATTTCATTCAATACTGGCGTGACAAGAAATTACCCGATGAATTGATCAATGTCTTATATCAAGGTAAAACAATGAAAATAGAAGGATTATATCCTTTTCATTGGGATATCTTCGCAAAAGAATGGATTGAACTAAATTTCACAACCGCTGAAGAAGCAATGCAAGAATCTAAGAACCAATATCTTCGCTATATTAAAAAAGATCACTATTTTTCTAGTAATGAATTTGATTACTTGAAAGGTTACATCGCTAAGATTGAATCCATAGAGCAGTTTTCTAGAACGAAGGATATATCCAATGAAACACTAGGTCAGTTGGTAAAACATTTGATGTTAGGACAATAAGCCTTTCAACAAAAAGACGATAAGGAAAGGATTGAATAGCCCATGAATGAATCAGAAATTGCACAAAAGCTTGAAGAGTTTCAAGAATACTTAAGTGTATCTAATATCTTCACAGAACTGTCTAGGTGGCTTGGTTGGGCTTTAGTTCAGGGTCTTGCCTGGATAGTCGATGCTTTAGAAAACATCGCCGATACTGTTCTATTACTAAAAAGCTTTTATGCGAATGAAGACATTGTCGGTTTCGTTGACTCTATTAAGCCCTTTCTTTATATATTGCTCGCTTTTTCCATCCTATATGCAGGCTATATGTTGATTTTCAATAAAAAATTCAATCGTGAAGGCATGATTATCAATCTGTTTGTCGCTTGTGCGGTAATCCTTTTGCTAAGTAGTGGGATGGATAGAGCTGGAGAATTCACAGACGCAGCAATTGATGCTGTGAAAGTTGAAGCACTATATCCAAATGACGAATCAACCTTAAGTGGTTCAATTATTCAACGTAACGTCGTTGACTTAACCGAGATTGACAAAAATCTATGGGCTTCAACCGAAATAGACAAACAGAATAGTACCCCACCTAGTAAAATTAAAAATATTAACTTTAAGGAAAAGTACGGAAAAGATTCAGATGGCATTTCAAAAGAAGGTGAAGACATTTCGAAGCACTTTCTTTCATTAAATAACGAAGGAGAATATAGAGCAGAAAAATTCGATCAAGGCGGATTGGAATGGAACAATGAATACTACTTCCGATATGCAATTGATTGGTTCACAATTCTAATCACACTTGGCGTCATTGCATTTACCCTGTTCTCTATTTCACTAAAACTAGCTAGGCTTTCTTTTGAACTGACCTTCAATTATATTCTCGCGTTAATAGTTGCTCCAGCAGATGTCCATGATGGACAAAAGACAAAACAAATTATCCAATCCATCCTTAATACCTTCATTGTAATTATCTTGATTTTCTTATCAATGAAAGTATATATGATCGGAACGGCTTATTTAGAAAATACTTTAACAACAGTTCCTTATCTAATTGCATTAATCGCTTTCTCATTAGCGGTGATTGATGGACCAAATATGGTTGAACGGTTATTTGGAATAGATGCAGGGCTTAAGAGTGGTTGGGGTGTTGCTGTCGGCGCCTACACAGGTATGAAACTAGCTAGTGGAGCAGGTAAAGGCATGATGAATCTAGCAAGCAAAGCTAAGAGTGGAAATCAAAACAACGATACCAATAAGCCCATTTTTTCTAGTAACGATTTGAATAGCAAAGATTCTATCAGTAGTAAAAACTTAAATTCTCCTGTAGGAAAATCAGAAGGTAAGAAATCACTTCAAGATGAAATGGAAGAAGAACAGCAAAGAAAACATGGTAATAACAAAGCACAAAACATGCACAGTACAAGCGCAGAATCAATACGTAAAAGTGAAGCCAGCAATATGCCCAGCATACAATCATCGTCAGGAAGTTCGTCTTTAAGTGAACCTAATAATCAATCTAATGCAGGTACTAAAAGAGGGCAATCTGTTCAAACTTCAAACCCTAAGTCAATTCAAACTGGTACAAATCCTTCAACATTATCAAATGATGGCGACATAGCTCAATCTGCAAATACTGGCTGGATTAATTCAACTACTGCTAATAACATAGCACAGGTTAACCCAAGTAGATTTAGTTCTGGAATATCAAACGCAACACAAACTACTCAACAAACAGATTCAGTTTCTAGTCAAACTGCTGCAACCTCTCCTACAAATGATCAGGTTGATGTGATTAAAAATGACAACGGAGCTAGACCAACTCGCTCTACAGAACAGATTAATGTTGTTAGAAATGATAGTGGCTCTGCAACCAAACATTCAACTGAACAAGTGGATGTTATACGTAGTAATTCTGATAGAAGAGATTTAAAAACAATCGAAGAAGTTGAAGTTATTCAAAAACCGCGGCAATATTCAACTGGACAATCTATTTCTAAAGTTGATCAAATCAATAAAATTAAAAACGCAGAAAGACGGATTTAAAATGCTATTTGAAGTAAAACCTTCAAATACTTAAGACATTTAAGCCAAGGCAAAAGTAAGGCAAGTAGTTTTTTTACCGTACTTGATTTCAAGGCATTGACCATTTTTTATGTACCCATAGTTTTGTTAGGCTTCGCCTAACTTTCCAACGTAGTTGGGAACAAAAACTCCTTATGCTCTTTCTCACTATTTCAAGTTATAAAGAACAAAATAAAACACGTTATTAGAAAAAAGGAGATGTTAATCATGGAAGTTCGTATTAGAGATGTTGATCCAGTAATCCTCAGTAAGATTGATGAAATGGCAAAAAAGCGAAAGCAATCGAGACAGGTATTTTTAAAAGGACAGATTGAATTAATTGGTACAGATTATATGCAAAGTGCAAAAGTGAGTCACTTAGAAAAACAACTGCAAGCGAATACTATTACTTTGAAAGAAGTCGCAAAAGTTATGAATGAGATGAATGGGGTTATTAAATCGCTATTAGAAGAATAAGTTATATAGTATAAGATAATAAATATTAACACTTGATATAGTTTTGATAAGGCTTTGAATTATAATTAAATTTAAAGCATTCCACCACCCACGATATTGAAACTTACTAAATGAAGCGATAGACATAAACATTGCTGTTAATTCCTCTATAATCTAAATTAAAAGGAACTGCAATTAAAAATGCAGTTCCTTTTTAAACGTCTATAATAATAATGTACATCCCTTGTCATTTTCAAACAAGTCAAGTTGAGTGTGACCATTTCTTAGATCCTCAAGACAAACAGGATTAATTTTACCTAGCATATCCAATATTGCTTTTCCAATTACTTCTCCTAACTTGGGAGGCACAGCATTGCCAATCATCCTATACTTAGCTGCTATTGAATCTCCTTTAAACACAAAATCATCAGGAAAAGACTGAATTCTAGCAATTTCTCTAATAGAATATCTTCGATTCTCAAGAGGATGCAGAATTCCACAATTCTCCGGCGTTGCTGCAGCAGTGATAGTTCCATTAATCTCGTCTCTTGAATATCTTCTATAGAAATTGGGGGAACGATATTTCTTTATATTATCTCTAATTCCTTTTAATCGCTCAGGAAGTTCCTCGTAGGGTACATCCTTCCAAGAACCTCCTTCAGGTATAAAAGGTATCATATTTTCAGATTGAGGAGAGAGTTTCCAAACATCATTTTGGTTCGGAAGATTCTTAATCCCTTTAATTATATTACCCACAGTGAGAGTTTTATCATCAATACTATGTGTAGGTGATGGAAATTCGAATGATTGATTTATATCATTTCTAACACCAATTATAAAAACTCTGTATCTTTGTTGTGGAACCCCATAATCACTTGCCTTTAACAATTTATAAGTAACTGTATAACCTGGTTCAACATCCTCTAAAGTAGCAATTATAGAATTTAGTAATAATGAACCGTCCGTATTTTTAATAGATAATAAACCCCTAACATTTTCAAAAACCACTACTAAAGGTTTCTTACTATCAATTACTCTAATTGCCTCTTCAAACAACGTTCCTCTTTCGTCTTCTATACCTTTACGACTTCCTGCAGATGAAAAAGGTTGACACGGGAATCCAGCTGCTAATATATCGCATTGAGGAATCGAATCGACATGTATATCTTTTATTTCACTTTTAATTATTTGTGGATTTATATTATATTCGTACGTTTCAACCGCAGCATTATCTATGTCATTTGCCCAAACGACTTTAAAGCCTGCTTGTTCAAGTCCTAAGTCCAAGCCTCCACATCCACTAAACAAGGAGACAACTTTCAATCTTTTATTATCCATATAAACCTGCCCCTCGTGTATCCATTGAATAGAAAGTAGAAGTACTAATCTTGATAAATTACAGTAGTAGTTTGCAACTCTAAGAGTTCGAATACTTCTTCCTTAATTATATCATTATTTAGGTACATATCATATACTTTACTTGTCGAAAGGTAAACAAGAACTACAGGGTTAGGATTAATAAAGTCTAGAGAAACTTTCCCAATTACTTTTAATATATTTCCAGAGTCATGATCATGAGGAAACAGAAAATAATTCCGCATTTTTTTATCTGTTATACCTTCAAATGCTTTCTGATAAAGTAATTGTTTAGATACATCGTTTATAGAAGGGTTTCCTAAAACATTATTTGAAGTGAATCTTAAATTATAATATTTTGCATCTAAAACAGCGAAATAAGACTCCTCTTTAATATCGTAAGTTTTAATCAAATCAGGGATAAATGTTCTTTTCTCAATTATGAGGTCTTTGCCTACCTCCGACCATAAAGGGGCTGGTATAAATTCCTTATATTTCTCCAACTCATCGTTGAAAACTGTACGACATACATCTTCCCAAATAAACTCAAAGTTTTTTGTTCCATATACATTCAATTGTTCTGAAGCTAATTGAAAGACTTCTTCAACTATTTGTATTAAAACTTTCATCAAATTAATTTCCCTATCGATATACGTTTCATTAAGTTCTGCTTTAAGTTTTGCTATTAAAAACTCTTTAGAACCTAGCGATTTAAGACTGTAATTCTCTCTCTTTACTAAAGAATCTGCAAATCCAATCCATTCACCGAATAATGATGAGTAGTTCGCTATAACCCATTTATGAATCCGAGTTATAATATTATTCCTATCTGAGGATTCGTTATTTGTTATTACGTCCAAATAATAGGGTCTGCTGTTTATAATTATCGGCATTACTTCATTCACGGTATAATCCCAGTTTATTTCTCCCGTGCCATTCAAAAGCATTCGTTCTTCTTTTTTTTCATAGTAACCATTTCTTGAGTAATCATCTAAGATGTAACCAGCAGTTGCAAAGCTAATGGAGTATTTATCATTTTCCCTACCTGTAAAACTCAAGAAATCAGTTCCACTTATGAACTTTCTATTATATTTTCTAATCACTTCAATTATAATTTTCATTTTCTTTGGGAAATCATATCTATTGGAGGTATCGATATATTTCGGCAAAATAAAGACAAGTTTCTCATGATAATTTAGAAGACCGACAAATGAGAACTTTATCATCGAGTTTACTGATATTTCTTCACAAATCTTCCCTTTTAGTAATTGGTTAATATAATCTTCTTCAAGAACATCTCTTAACTCTACAAGTGAGTATTGTTTCTCTTCAATGAAATATAGAAAGCTATCAAGTTTCATCAATAAACACATCTTCATCGAACTTAAAAACATTTTTGTTTGAGTAATAGTCTTCAGCTATATCAGAGAATGTCTTTTTAATAAACAAAATTTCAGGATTATGTCTTAATACATCCTCTCTTAGATAGAATAACAGTTTATTTACTATTGCTTTAGGATCGTTCAATTCATATGTTTTTAAAAAGAATGGACCTAACAACTTATCCTCTTGAACATGGTCTTTTATTCGATTATTGATAACTTTTCTAAATAAGTTCCAATGAATATCCTTTTCGATAAAGCTTAATTTAATCTTCTTATCACTGACAAATCGTTCATTTAGATTTAATGGTAAGTATTCAAATGACCATCTTCTTTTAAATGCTGTATCGAGTGGTAACACTCCTTGATCGGCACTATTCATAGTCGCCCAAATAAAAAGATTGCTAGGTATTCGAATTTGTTTTAAATCTATACCTTCACTTCTTAGGAAGGTCATTATGTCAGTATTAAACCTTATAGAATACTCACTTAGACCACTCTCAGTTCTATCAAGTAATTGGAAAATGTCGCCAAATACCCCTGCAGCATTAGCTCTATTCAATTCTTCGATGACTAATACGAAAGACGATTTAGGGTTCTGATAAGCTTTTATAAACATTTCCAAGAATGGGCCAGGTACAAATCGGTAATCAATTAAGGGTTCAAGATTTTCACTAAGCATCGTTTTTCTATCTGTATTGAATATTATATCAGTAGTCTTCTTGTATAACGGGACTGGTTTATACGAGCCAACGAAATGACTATAGGTATAATTTTGATGAAAAGTAACCCTGTAAAATAAATCTTCATCGGGAAAGTAATTCTCTACATCTTTATTTAAAGCATAACTTTTCCCAGTTCCAGGAGCACCGTATATTATTCTATTTCTAGGGATTTTTAAATCAATCGTACTTTCATACATTGATTCTGTTTCGTATACAACCGCAGTGTTTTGCTTCTCAAAAGTTTTAAATAGAGATGTATCTAAATCATTAATATCCCACATATCATCAGTAAACCAGCTCACGTTGGGTTGAAAATCAGCATTTTCGATTAAAAAGTCAGTTACTTCTTCCGTGAATATTTCTCTTAAATTTCTCTCAATAACTATTAAAGGAGATTCATCTCCATCAAAAATAAAATTTGTATTGCGCAGTAAATAAATAATAAGTGGTAGCGTATTTTTTCCACACAACCTAAAGTCTAAGTATTTCATTAAAGTGTTTTCCCAATTTGAATGTTTCTGCATCCCAAAGTTGCCCTCGGATGTATGTACACCTAAAATTAACAATTCACTATCTGCCGGTCTAGTGGGATAATTCGATTCCCCCATTGTATCCGATGCCCTGCTGACATGAGTTGATAAAAAGTTTTTACTAGTTCTACTTGAAATTGGTACATCACTTAAAGTAATTTGCCCTAAGTGATTTGCTTGATATTCAAACCCGTCATTATTTCTACCTATTACCAACAGATTGACTACAGCATCCGTAAATCTTTTGCGTAAAGCACTTCGAGGTGGTACTGCTATAACATCTTCTGACAATTCTCGTTGTAACATATCAAGAGCCAAGAAATAACTGAGCCCCGATGTTCTCTCCTGATTCATTTTCCCATCAGATTGATCGCTTAATAATTGGTAATTTTTATTGAATATATCTAAAGAAAAGTACACGGTCTACCTCCTATTGGATAGTGTCAAACCATCACTATCTGTATCTTCCAAATAATTCTAACGACGTTTTGCTGGATATTCAAGTCTATACGGGCCCTTACATCCTCTTTAAATCAAATTATACTTGAACATATTTTTAGGATTTATGAAATTACAGACTACCACTCGATTCCTCAAGCTAGATTGAATATATACATCACTAGTGACTTTATTATTTTTTACAGTCAAAATACTATGTATTTTTATTTCTAGAAGCGTAAATTATACTAAAAATCGCTTAGTTTTTAGTAAAAAAAGATTATTGTGTTTAAATTTTCAGATGTTTCTAGTACAATAGAAACAGTTAATAGGTATCATAGAAAATATTTCAGGAGGATGTATATGCTCAATACTTTAGTTTTCACAAAAATAAAAAAAGAAGATATTTTCTCTGAGACTTTAGAAACCTTTGACAAAAATAATGAAATCATATTCTCTAATGATGGAATTGCGGTGATTTATGGACCAAATGGTACTGGGAAAACTAGCCTTGCAAAAGTTCTGAACAGAGATGAATCATCTAGTTTTGAAGTCCAATTTGAGGACCTTGAATTTACTGAACAAAACTCAAATTTATTTCATGTTATCAATGATCAAAATAGTCGAAATTTAATCGAAGGAGATACAGAAGAGTTTTTGCTAGGGGATGATATAAAAAAAGAATACGATCTACAAAGATATTTGGAAAGTGAATATAATAAAATTTTCACAATTTCATTAGCTGACCGCTTAAAGAAAGAATTTAATATAGCCAAAAAATCTAGTGAGTTAATTAAACGTGTTACAAACCCAAATATTAAAAGATATATTGAAGATCTTGCAAACAATAAGTCAAAAGGTTTGGGAATTTGTAGAGATGAGTTTCTAAACTGTATCACATCTTTAAATATTCAAGATGTTCCTGAATACGATGATAAGAATTTTACATTTTTAAAAATGGACTATGAATCTAAAAATTCAATATTAATGAAAGTAATGCAATTAAGTAATCTACATAAAAACGAAAATGTTAGAGCAGTCGAAGAACATGATGAAGCTATAAGAGTATTAAATAAGTTTAGTTATATGAATGAATGTATAGTGTGTGACAATACTGAGATAGACACTCACATTTTAATCAGTAGAAAAGAAGCAAATAAAGGAAAGATTTATGAGGAACTGGATGATGAAACAAAAAGAATTCTAGAGGAGATTATCCAAACGTTAAAAGGGGATGATCCTTTTTGTATAGAATCGATTTTATTGAATGCAATAAAAATGGGTGATAAAACACCATTAGAAACTTTGAAAGAAGAAATTGAGTATTATTTCTTGATATTTAATATTGAATTAAACAATCTATTTGCTTCGTGCTTAGAAGACAGTAATATAATAGACAAAAGTGCTGAATACAAATTATTATTAATGACTAAACCTGAATTAAGTGATGAAGATATTTTATTTATCGAAAGAATGGTTAATGAAAATATTGAGAAAAATATTGCACTTAAACGAGATGAAAATGATAACTTGAAATTACTTTTAGGTGATAAAGAATTCCTGAATCAAGATAGAAATAATTTGCATTTAAGTAACGGAGAACAAAACTTTATTTCATTATCTTTCGAATTATTAAAAGCCAAAAATTCCGACAAGAAAATCATTGTTTTGGATGATCCCATTTCCAGCTTTGACTCCATTTTCAAGAATAAAATCACTTTCGCAATAATCAAGTTCTTGGAAGGTAAAAGGCAAATTATACTTACTCATAATACCGAGTTAATCAAGTTGTTGGAACATCAAAAACAAAACTGTTTTAACTTATATTTATTTAATAATACTTTAAACGAGGAAAATGGGTTTATAACTGTAAATAAAAAAGAACAGGAAATACTCTTGTACCTCGACAAGCTGTTAGATTTGTTCAGGAGTGAAATATTTAAGGAAATAGAAAATGAGAAATACTTCTTGATTTCAATGATTCCTTTTATGAGAGGTTATGCTCAAATTACAAGCCAAAAAAGCGAAAAAGATAAATTGACAATGCTAATGCACGGTTATCAGGATGAGAGAGTTAACATCACTGATATATATAATGAATTATTTGGTACCCATGAAAAGATAACAAATTCGTATGAAGTTTCAGCACAAGACATAATAGGTTTACAGTTAGAAAATATCGGAATATTAAAAGCCGAATCTCAATACCCTCTGCTCAATAAAACACTTAAGCACACCTTAGTTTATTTATACTTACGATTGAATGTTGAAAACACGTTGGTAAACACATTTAGCATAAATACGAAAACATTTGATATTTTAGGTAAAATTATTTTCAAATCCTTTTCTAATAATACCCCAGAGGACAAAGAGAATCGAATTTTTTTGGCTTCGAAGAAAACTTTATTAAATGAATTTAATCATTTCGAAGGTAATATGAATATATTTCAACCAGCAATAGACATTTCTGATACTGCGCTGAAGAAAGAAAGTGAAAGTATAATAAATTTCTTATCTGAATTGAATATTTTGGCAAGTTCAAACTAAATAGCGATCTTAAACAAAGATTTATGTACAATATTCATATTTCATATCGTCCTCACACGATAAAGTACACTGTGCGACATTGTAAGTTTGTAATTTTGTGTTTTTTAGATTTCAAACCAACTAAACCAAAGAAAATGAGAATTACAAGTTATATTCCCTTGTAATTCTCTTGCTATTATTGTTCTAAAGATTGTTATATTTGTATTGTCTCTCTCTTCTATCTACTGTAGATTTCTTAAATTACAAAATGACACAAATACACACTGATACCATGTTGAGTTTAATAACTGTTCCTAGAAAAATTAAAGCCTTGTTCATCTAAAAACTCTCTCATTATATGAACTACACGGAATGACTGTCCTTTATGTGTAATTGATAGATAATCTACCTCTTTACCATTATTCTTTTGCAACACTGTGAAATGCTGATTTCGCCATGCTTCACGTATCTGCTTAGCATCAGCTAGTAGCTTTTTCTTCAGATAATCAATAGTAATGAACAAGCCATTCGCATTGATAATAGCGTGTATACCGTTTGTTGGTTCAAACTCACTATAGATATGGTTCCGGTTGGCATCTAATTCTTCTAGTATTTCAATCAGCTCGTTTTTCGCTCTATCGACGTGACTGTTTTCAGAGCAAATCATTAAGAATAATTCTCCAAAGTCATCTATGAGTATCCTCATTCCCTCTTCTTTGAATAACTCATTTAGAACTTCTGCAACAAAAACCACGAAAGCAAAGTGCAAAGCGATCCTACGCATTACATTATTGTTTGTAGCAGATGATTGATAAGACTGTTCAAGTTCATTTAAACGTCCTTTGAATCGCTCTGAGTGCTGTTGCCAACGCTGTAGGAACTCCATTCCGATACTTCCGTAATAACGTTCTACATTTTGGTTCAGTGCACTGAAATACTCAGCACTTTTATTTGCAAACTTGAAGTTGGTGATTGGGATTACTCTTGCTGCACTACCTTGTGAGTTGGTGTACTCCAAAATGTTGTTTTCACCGGTCGTGATAAACACCGATTGCCAAGAGCTCGTCCCCCTGCTTCCCTCTAAGCTACCTCTCATCTTTCCAGTACCGTTGCCGAACATATAAATCATCTGTTGAAGTGCTCTTGGATCTTGCGCTGTATTCGTATCATCAAGGATTAAAGGAAAGGCATTTAAGAATGCAGCCATTCGTTCAATTGCTATCTTCGTGGTTAGCATAGAACTGATATATCCACTCGGCTTTCCACAAACACTCGCACAAGCCTTCTGAACGGTTGTTTTACCACTAGAAGATATTCCAGATATATCTACAAGAATTGGTGTTAAACCATGCTCTTTGAAGAGAATAGAAGCAAATGACGATACTACAGGAAACAATGCTTTTGGATTATCGTATAAGGGCTCCAAAACATTCTCTATCCATTCTCGTGATGTTCCTTTGTTTTGAATTGCATTCAGTCGTTGCATCTCCCCCTCATCTGGTGGAACAATTCTAAAGTTAGACTCTAACATAGGATGAACAAAGTGGTTTCCTACATATCCTAGATGACTTACAACAAGGGATCGCTTTAATCTATTTTTTTCTAGAAACAGATCAAAATACTCAATTAGGTAACGAGCGTTCCGATCATTACTACTCAGCCCCTTATTAGCCAAAACGATAACTTCTCTCTTTGTCGCTAAGGCAGTTGCCGGAACGACTTCATCTTAAACCTTTCCTTCATTGAACCATTTCAATTCATATTGAACATTATTCTTTTCAAAGTCATCAAAGCATTTAGTAATGTACGGTACTTGCCTGCTCACATATTCTTCTAGTCCACTCTTTTCATTTACCTTGTAGAGCTTATTCTCTTTAGTAAAGAAAGGGCTTGGAATCTCAAGCCCTTCTACTTCTTCTATAAATGCCTTATAAGTAGTCAATTACATTGCCTCCCCATGAAGTGAGACGTTGCCAATGCTAATTGATTGTTATAAACTTGTGTTAGGACAATATTCATTTTGAATCTCCTTTCAATGTGAATGGTGTAGAAGTCTTCTGATGTTCCAGCATCGGGAGACTTTTTTGTATTTTATAGTTTTCCACTTTTCTCAATCCTTCTTTTTATACTTTAGAATGTCGCCACCACTATCTCTGACGGCATAATAAAATTTGTCCATAAACAAATCAATTTCTTTCTTGTAAAAGAGCCATTTCGCACCCAATCGAAGACTAGGAAACTCTTCATCATAAAGCAAATGCTCTACAATACTATTCCATGACATATTCAAGTAGGCGCATAACTGCTTGGAATTCATGAGTAACGCTTCAGCTTCTATCTCAGCTAATCGTTCATCCACTTTTTCAAGATACAACTCTTTCAATAGTTCCTGATCAATCTCAACATTTATCATAAATTTCATCCTCTCCTAATTGCTAACCTATGAAATTAATAAGTTTGCAGTTGTGAACATATTTGTGAATAATCATATTCTATAGTATCAAACATTTAAATTCAACTAATTCCGCAAAAATGTTTGCAGTTGTGAATATCATTAGAAATATGATAGAATTGTTTTATAAAAATAAACGATAAAGGTGCTGTTTTTTATGAGCGATGTTAGTTCCTTTGGTAAGGAGCTTAGGAAAGTCCGGAAGTTGAAAGGTCAAACGATTAATGAGTTAAGTTTAAATTCTGGCGTTTCCTCATCCTACATTTCCCAGATAGAAAACGGTAAAAGAGATACTCCTCAACCTGATTTAATTAAAAAGCTCGCCAACGGTCTATCTATTGATTATTATTCTCTAATGCGTATTGCAGGTTATATGAAAAATGAAGAATTGGATATGGTAACACTAGATGTTATAGTTCCTGAAATTCCTTTTAAAATCAAAGAAGAATATCTAGGAATTGAATCTAAAAAGTCATCTAGGCCATCCAGTCACCTATCAAATGCTGAAGATTCTACTAACCCTTCATTTGATTTAATGCCAGACATAGAAATACCTCAAACTTCCGAAATGAAGGAGATGATTGATGACAGTTTTAAAGAACGCTTATGTAAATCAGGTACTGCTGGAGATTTTTTAAAAGTATTACGGATTTTTCGGGGTATTGAACCACAAAAGATGGCAGAGTTATTAAGTTATGATGTTAAAACTTATTTGGTTATAGAAGAAACATTGCGACGAGATTCTTATTATCTCCATGAAAACAGAAAAAAAATCGGATCAATATTAAGTGTCGGTGATTTCAGTCACTGGTACGACTTCGTCATTAAGCAATATAAGTTATTCAGACATTTCAATCTTTCGGAAAATGATATTCATTATGAAACGGTTTGTTTCGAAGTGCCTACAATTCAAAAGAAAACCGGTAAAAATGGTATTGATTACTATGAAACCTATTCTCCAGAAGAATTAAAGAGAAATTTTTATAATCTGGATTATCTCTTGAAACAAAATAATAGTGATGTGCTATACAAAAGCAAGATACTAACAGTTAAAGAAATTAAAAAAGTTATTACTATGCTTGATGTATTGCTTGAAGATGATTGAAAGGAGGTGAAAATTAATGGCGCACATTCATAGACGGGGGGATAAATGGAGTTATGTGGTGAATATAGCCAAAGATCCGGTTACAAAAAAAAGAAAGCAAATCACTAAATCTGGGTTCAGGACAAAAAAAGAAGCCCAACTCGCTGCGTATAAAATTGAATCTGAAATTGCAGATGGATCTAATTTAACTCCATCTAAAATTACGTTCGAACAATTTGCTAATGAATGGCTAACGTATTATAAAAAGCGAGTAAAGATTAGCAGTGTACGGGCTCGTACAGCACCTCTAAATTTGCTCGTATCAACTTGGGGTACTATGCCTATAGCCGAGATTACAAAGAGTATGTATCAGTCTCGTATCGATGAACTAAACGAAGTATATAGTTTTAGTTATATTGATAGTATCCATACAACTGGAAATATGATTTTTAAGCATGCTATCCGTCAAGACTTATTACAATTCACACCTACATCTGGATTTGTGAAACCTAAAAGCAACTTATCAGTAGATGATATTGAAGACTTGAAAATACTTGATAAATTTTTAGAGTTAAACGAACTTGAGTTATTTCTTGATGTAGCAAAAAAAGACGGACTATATCTGGATTATCTAATGTTTGTAACGTTAGCTTATACTGGTATGCGGATTGGTGAATTATTAGTATTGAAATGGTCGGATATAAACTTTGATAGGAATACAATCAGTATTACCAAAACACTTTACAATCCTAGTAATAAGCGTTTTGAGTATGAGCTTTTGACTCCTAAAACTAAGAAGTCCATACGTACGATTTTGATTGATCCATCATTGATGTCTTTATTAAAAAAACATCAATCTGAACAATTAGAAATGCAAATGAATCATCGAACGTTATTCAAAGACCAAAACTTCATTTTCGCAGAAGAGACCGGATATCCTAGGTACTTTAGAAAGGTCGGTGATCGTCTAAAGAGATTCATGAAAAAAACAAACGTAGCTAAACATATTACTCCACATGGTTTTAGACATACGCATACATCTTTATTGATTGAAGCAGGAGCTGATATTAAAGGTATTCAAGAACGTTTGGGGCATGGTGACATCAATACAACGATGAATATTTACGCTCACATGACTAAAAACGTCGAAGAAAAGACCTCCCATAAGTTTAGTGAACTCACGAAAGGTCTTCTCTAATAGACAATCAAATATTAATTAAAAAGTGAAAGTTAGCAAAAAGTTAGCATTTGAGTAATCAATACAACTTAAACCCTTGATGTACAAGGCTTTAAAGTTCCTCTTACATCATGCCGCCCATTCCACCCATACCGCCCATATCAGGCATTCCACCGCCGCCTGCTGGTTCTGGTAGGTCTGCAACAACAGCTTCAGTAGTCAAGAACATTGCCGCTACAGATGCTGCATTTTGTAGTGCGGAACGAGTTACTTTCGTTGGATCTACGATACCTGCTTCTACCATGTTTACCCATGTGCCTTCTGCTGCGTTAAAGCCAATGCCGACTTCTTCGCGCTTCAAGCGGTCTACTACGATAGAACCTTCAAGGCCCGCGTTCGTTGCGATTTGACGTACTGGTTCTTCAAGTGCACGAAGTACAATCTTAATACCAGTAGATACATCGCCTTCAGTATCTTCAAGTAATGCTTCTACTTGCTTGTAGACGTTAACTAGTGCAGTACCTCCACCAGATACAATTCCTTCTTCTACTGCTGCACGTGTGGAGTTCAATGCGTCTTCAATACGAAGTTTGCGCTCTTTCAACTCTGTTTCAGTTGCAGCTCCGACTTTGATAACCGCTACACCGCCAGCTAGTTTTGCTAGACGTTCTTGCAATTTCTCTTTGTCGAATTCAGATGTTGTTTCTTCCAACTGTGAACGAATTTGGCCAACGCGTGATTCGATAGAACCTGCGTCACCGCTACCTTCTACAATTGTTGTATTGTCTTTTGTTACTACGATTTTCGCAGCTCGTCCTAATGAAGTAAGGTCAGCAGATTTCAGATCAAGTCCTAGATCTTCTGTGATCACTTGACCGCCAGTTAGGATAGCGATGTCTTCAAGCATAGCTTTACGGCGATCGCCAAAGCCTGGTGCTTTAACTGCTACTGCGTTGAATGTACCGCGAAGTTTATTGACAACTAGTGTAGCTAGAGCTTCACCTTCAACGTCTTCTGCGATAATCAACAATGGTTTACCTTGCTGAACAACTTGCTCAAGCACAGGAAGAATTTCTTGGATGTTGTTGATTTTCTTATCTGTAATCAAGACATATGGATTATCAAGTACTGCTTCCATTTTGTCTGTGTCTGTTGCCATATAAGCAGATGCGTAGCCACGGTCGAATTGCATACCTTCTACTACATCAAGTTCTGTAATGAAGCCTTTAGATTCTTCGATTGTGATGACACCATCGTTACCTACGCGCTCCATCGCTTGTGAAATCAACTCGCCGACTTCTTCGTCTCCAGAAGAGATAGCCGCAACTTGTGCGATTTCTTGTCTGCTTTCAATTTCATCGGAAACGCTCTGAAGGCCTTCTACTGCTGCGATTACCGCTTTTTCGATACCTTTACGGATACCGACCGGGTTTGCGCCAGCTGTTACGTTTTTCAATCCTTCACGAATCATCGCTTGTGCAAGAACAGTTGCTGTTGTTGTTCCGTCACCTGCGATGTCATTCGTCTTGGATGCAACTTCAGCTACAAGCTTTGCGCCCATGTTTTCGAATGCATTTTCAAGCTCGATTTCTTTTGCGATCGTTACACCATCATTTGTGATAAGTGGTGAACCAAATTTGCGTTCAAGTACGACGTTACGACCTTTTGGTCCAAGTGTTACTTTTACAGCGTCTGCTAGTGTATCTACACCGCGGAGCATTGCGGAACGTGCATCTTCGTTAAATTTAAGTTCTTTAGCCATTGTATTTGATACCCTCCAGAGTTTTCTATTTTTCTACTACTTTAACTTTTAAATTAATTATCCAATAATTGCAAGAATGTCGCTTTCACGAAGGATTAAGTATTCAGTACCTTCATACTTCACTTCAGTGCCTGCGTATTTTGAGAAGATGATGCGGTCGCCTTCAGTTACTTCTAGTTCGACGCGCTGTCCGTTCTCAAGAACACGGCCTGTACCAGCAGCAATAACTTTTCCTTCTTGTGGCTTTTCTTTCGCAGAGTCCGGTAGAACAATGCCGCTTGATGTTTTTTCTTCTGCTTCGATTAATTCGATAATGATACGGTCACCTAGTGGTTTCAACAAATGAAACAACCTCCTCGAGATAATGTGTAGTTTTTAATTTTCTTAGCACTCACTTATGTCGAGTGCTAACACAACTCTTATATTAAAGAATTTCACACATAATTGCAAGTAAAAGCGTTCGACATTTTCTTCTTTTGCAAAACGTCTTTTTTCGCGTTAAACTAGTCAACATGTATGAAAGAAAGGTTGTGCACCGTGAAAAACTGGGTTGTTGCTCTAATGATTTTCATGTCGTATGTGTTGCTGCAGATTGCCAGCATTTTTCTTGCCCCTGAATTAATTGTGTACTTTACCGGCAAAGGCTTGTCTAAAGTAGAAGCTGTGTCTCAAGGTTTCGCCTGGACGTTATTTATCACGCAAGGTATCGCAGCACTCATAATCGCCGCGTTCTTGTTACGAAATAAAAAGTTCTTACCTGTATTTAAAGGAAAGCCTTCTGGATTCGGAAGCGTTCTTCTATGGGGAGTACTCGGTTTCTTCCTTGCTATGGCTGGACAGATTGTAGGCGCCGCGATTGAGTCCGTGTTCGGTGTGACCGCTGGTTCCGAGAACACAGAGTTATTGTCGAATATCTCAAAAACCGCTCCTATTATCATTTTTGCCATGGTGTTGTTTGCACCGTTCCTTGAAGAAGTTGTGTTCCGTCGGATTATCTTCGGTGGCTTGTACACAAAGACGAACTTCTGGGTCGCTGCGATTGTCAGCGCCATCGTATTTGCAGCTGTGCACGGTGAGTTGCAACACTTGCTGATGTACTTAATGCCAGGTCTCGCGTTCGCCTTTGTCTATTACAAGACCAAGCGTCTGCTGACCCCGATGATTGCCCATTTCCTCATGAACAGTTTCGTCACTGTCGTGCAATGGAATGCGGATAAACTGCAACAATTACAAGATATGCAGCAGAGTATCGTATTATTCCTGCAATAGAAAAAATCTCCCCGTGAATGGGGAGATTTTTTTAATGTGGATATATATAAAGTTAAATTGGGCTTGGGGATTGGAGTTCCAGCAGGGGACTCTTTCCTGAGGGCGTGGCCCCTGCTTCCACTCCAATCCCTACAAGGAGATTATGATAACGTCATTATATAATTCGTGTAACTTCACTTTCACTTACTATAATTAGAAATGAAAACTAGTTGATCGTAAGTGGAAGGCGGCGACTCTGGGAGGATCAGCTCGACAGGTGAGACAACTAAAGGAACGAAGTGACTAGTTGGCTCACCGCGAGCCCTCCAAACGCGTCCGCCTGGAACGTCGATCAACGGTGCCTTACCCACTCTCAAAGTCTTTACTGCGCAGCCATTACCTGTACCATCTTATCAATATCCGGCTTCGCTGTTCCTTTCACGTTCTCTGTCAGGATACTGAAGATCAGCTCTTGACCGCTCTTCGTCTTCACATAGCCCGACAACGAATCCGTACCGTTGAGCGAACCAGTCTTCGCCTGCACTTTGCCTCTGACAATAGGACTCGTCAAACGGTTGCGCAACGTTCCACCTAGCATACGGTCGTTCACGCCTGCGATTGGCAACGACCGCTCAAATGCCGGATACCATTCTTTAGACTGGGCTGCATACAACACTTCCGCAATCTTCTCGGAAGGAATTTTATTCTTATGCGACATACCTGAACCATCTTCTAAATAAATACCTTTTGTGCTAATGCTGTTTTTTTCTAACGTTTCCCTCACCACACGCAAGCCGGCATTCCAGCTTCCTTCATTATATACCGCGCGGCCCATGGACTTTGCCAAGATTTCTGCGTGAGAGTTGTTGCTGTACTTCATGAACGGCATCATTAAATAGTACAACGACATCGATTCTTTCTTTGCTAGTAACTCTGCACTCGCAGGTGTTTTTCCACGTGTTACACGAGCAGTTGGTTGAAGCTTGATACCTTCTTTAGCCAGTGCGCGTTTGAAGACATCTGCTGTATAGGCTGTCGGATTAGATACCGTTACCCATTGACGCTTGCCGTTTGAGTTGAGTGGTACGTTTCCTGAAACAATAATCGTGTTCGTACCTTGCTGACGTTTCATCGTCACTGTGTTGCGCTGGTTTTTTGGTACAGTACGTGTGCGGTTGACGACTTTTACGATATCCGTGTGAGGAGTCAATGTGACAGCTCCCGCTTTCCCGTTTCGTGTCGGCTTCGCTTCAACGATTGTCGTACCTGCATCATAGTCTTTATTTGGCGAGATCGTCAGTGCTGAAACTTGTGCTGCGTAATAATACGTTTCGTCTGACTTATGAATACCCGGTGATAGACGTTGTGTATCAAACCATGTATCGTCCGCCACGATATGTCCAGTTACGGAACGGATACCTGATTCACGCATTTGTCGGGCCATACGCAATAAGTCAGATTCAAGTAATGTCGGATCGCCTGTCCCACGCAAATACAGATGACCGTCGAGAATGCCATTTTTCACTGTACCATTCGTTAGAACATCTGTATCGAATGTATAATCTTTTCCTAACACTTCAAGGGCTGATGTACTTGTTAGAACTTTGACGTTTGAAGCGGGTGTGACACCTTGATTGCCACGATATTGATAGACAATGCGATTAGTATCCGCTTCACGTACAATGACACTGCTTCGTGTACCACGCATACGTTGACTTGACATAACTTGATTAATTCCTATTTCTAATCCTTTATACGACTGCTGAGCCGCAGCTGCTTGACCTTCTATAATAGGAGTCGTAACACTCGCCATAAGCAACATTGCACCTAGTAGCCACTTGCTCCATCTAGTTGGAGTCTTTTTTCTATTCACTTGTATTCATTTCCCCCTACTCATTCTATTCTTAGATAGTTTACCACAGGGACATTGGTAAATGAACCCATATTCGGTCGTTGCAACGTAAACTAAAAAGATCCTCTCGCATTAGCAAGAGGATCTGAATTGAATTGATTTAATTATCATCCGGTTTATTCATCACTTCATCAATTTGACGCTGTTGTTCTGCTTTCACTTCTTCCATCTGGCGTAGACGTTCAGATTTCTCGAACTTCCGATAGCCTAGACGTGAAATCACGATACTGATCTCATATAAGATGAATAGCGGAACCGAGGTGAATAAATGCGATACGATATCCGGTGGTGTAATGAACGCCGCAATAACGAACAAGACGAAATACGCGACTTTCCGTATTTTGACGAGCACTTTAGGTTGCAACACGCCGAGACGCGATAAAAATAAAATGACGATCGGTAATTGAAAGACAAAACCGAACGGCAATAATAGTGAGAATAAAAAAGAGAAATACTCATTAATACCGATTGTCTGCTCAATGTTTAATTGACCTGACAGGTTAATCATGAATTTCATGACATACGGCAACAATATAAAATAAGAGAAACTAATTCCCGCTAAAAACAGGAGAAAAGCAAACGGGATATACGATAGCGTGACACGCCGTTCCAAGTCACGAAGGCCCGGTGAAATAAAGGCCCAAAATTGATACATGATAACCGGTGAAATAATAACAATCGCAAGAAACACAATGACCTTCAAATAGATCACAACTGGATCCACGACGTTAAATGCATTCAATGTGACTTGTTCAGCCGGTGTATCGAACTGTATAAAATTAATCAACGGCTTCGCTAAAAAGAAACTACCGATTGCCCCAACAATAAAGAAAACGACGATTACCATCAGCCGTTTTCGAACTTCATCTATATGTTCAATGATTGTTAAGTCTTTATCTGCCATTAGAATAACACCCTAACTCAGCGCACTTCTTCTTTCTTGTCTTCAACCTTTTTTACGTCATCCTCGTCTTCTGTAAGGCCTTTTGTTGCGTTTTTAAACTCACGCAATGAAGAACCGAATGCTTTACCGATTTCAGGTAATTTCTTAGGACCAAATATAAGCAATGCAATCACAGCGATAATCAGTAAACTTCCGATACCTGGAGCCATGTTGGCCACCTCCTCATAATATGTCTATTCTACATGAAAACCTATAATTTTACTATCGTGGTGTCACGTAATTTGTGAATCTTTTACGTCCGTTTTGATAAGATAAATCAGTGTTTGCAACTCAACGGACAAGTCGATGGTCTGAATACGGATTGTATCTGGTACCGCCAGCCGTTCTGGAGTAAAGTTCAATATCCCTTTCACAGACGTTGTAGCGAGACGATCCGTCAATTCTTGTGCAACACGTGATGGCACGGTCAAAATAACCATTTCAATACCTAGTTCATTAATTTTCTCTTCAATACGATCAGGTGGATAAATCAGAATTTCGTTCTTTAATTCACCTTCATGCGGTGCTTTCGGATCGAATGCCACGACAATTTTCGTATTGTGGATCTTTTGAAAATTGTATTTCAAAAAAGCGTTGCCGAGACTACCTACTCCGATCAATGCCACTTTGGTTTCTTCATCTTGATCAAGTGTTTCGCGGAAGAATTGCAATAACGAATCAACGTCATAGCCGTATCCTTTACGTCCAAGCGCCCCAAAATGCGAGAAATCCCTGCGAATGGTTGCTGCATCAATCTTCATTGCTTCACTTAATTCGCCTGATGAAATGCGTTGTACACCCTTATCTGCATAATTTCGTAAAAATCTATAATATAAAGGCAACCGTTTTGATGTTGCCTGCGGAATTCTAGGTTTACTCACAGCTGTGCCCTACCTCCATTGTCACTTCAATGACCAACCCCTGAACAAGGGTATAGCCGCTTTTATCGTACAGCACAACGAGTTCATTGTAAAGCCGATTATTGCATGGGACGCCCCATTCCATTAAACTAATAAGGAATAGAGGTGTGGGGCTTGATTATTTTACAAGTAAATGGACTGACCAAGTCTTTTTCCGGCACGGATCTACTAGAGAACGTCCGTCTCGAAGTACAGCATCGAGACCGCGTCGCACTGGTCGGACGAAATGGTGCTGGAAAATCAACATTATTGAAAATTATTGCAGGTGAAATATCCGCGGATGAAGGAGATATCATCATTCCTAAAGATGTACGTATGGGCTATCTCGAGCAGCACAGCGGACTAGATTCGGAATTAACGATTTGGGATGAAGTGATGACGGTATTTGCGCCACTTCGTAAAAAGGAAAGTCGTCTGCGCGCTCTAGAGCATGAAATGTCGAATCCTGCGGTGTATGAAGATGCGGATCGCTATGCTCGCATCATGACGGAATACGATGAACTGCAAATTGAATTTAAGGAGGCAGGCGGCTATCAGTTTGAAGCTGATGCCCGTTCTGTGCTTCACGGCATGCGGTTTTACCCAGATGATTTCGACAAGCCCGTGCACTTACTATCAGGCGGTCAAAAGACTCGTTTAGCGCTTGCGAGGATGCTTTTGAGTAAGCCAGATTTGTTGATACTCGATGAACCGACGAATCACTTGGATATTGAAACATTGAATTGGCTCGAACGGTATTTGTCAGGCTATGAAGGTGCGATTCTAATCGTTTCACATGATCGATACTTCCTCGATAAAGTAGTTACTACTGTATATGAAGTATCTCGACGGAAAGTCACAAGGTACAGCGGTAATTACAGCTCATACTTAGATGAGAAAGCGAAGAACTATGAACGCGATCAGAAGTTGTTCATTCAAGAAAAGGATGAACGTGCCAAGCTGGAGGAATTCATTCAGAAGAATATTGCGCGTGCGTCCACTTCCAAAATGGCCAAGAGTCGACGGAAACAACTAGAGCGTAGGGACTGGATGGAATCTCCTGATGGCGACGAGAAATCTGCGAACTTCTCCTTCTCGATTGACCGACCAAGCGGTAACGATGTACTGTCGCTAGACGATGTCAAAATTGGCTATGGTGAAGAACCTGTATCAAAGAATATTAATCTGCGTATTTATAAAGGTGATCGCGTAGCATTTGTCGGACCGAACGGTGTCGGCAAATCCACGTTGCTTAAAACTATAGTAAAGCGTAACGAATTGATGGGCGGAGAAATTCGCTACGGCACCCATGTCCAATTTGGTTACTATGATCAAAATCAGGCAACACTTATTGGTTCCGGCACCGTCTTGCAGGAAATATGGGACGACTGGCCACTAATGAATGAGAAAGATGTCCGCTCACTACTCGGACGCTTCCTGTTCACAGGTGACGATATAGAAAAGCGCGTCTCTTCCCTGTCAGGTGGAGAAAAAGCGCGTCTTTCATTGGCACAATTAATGCTCGAGAAATCCAATACTTTGATATTGGACGAGCCAACGAATCATTTAGATCTCGATAGCAAAGAGATATTAGAAAATGCACTGGATGATTTCCCCGGAACGATTTTGTTTGTATCTCATGACCGATACTTTATCAATCGACTTGCAACCAAAGTTATCGAAATGAGTGACGATGGAGCAGTGGAATACCTGGGTGATTACGATTACTTCGTCGAGAAAAAAACTGAGACGGAAGAGATATTAGCGGCAACACAACTCGAACAACGAGCAAAACAACCTACCGTCAAGAAAGAAGTGACGAATAAAGAAAACCAACGCCATGAACGACGGCTTAAGAGATCCATTGCAGACTTAGAGAATAAACTCGAAGCCTTCGACGAAGAAATTGAATCTTTGCAAGCAAAACTACTAGAACCCGAACTAGCGAACGATCACATCGCACTAATGGATATCCAACGTCAAATCGATGAAATCCAGACTGCCCATGACGAACAATCCGAAGAGTGGTTGTTACTTCAAGATGAGTTAGAGAACTTGTAAAGACGTCTGGAACTTGAAATTGTCTAAAACGAAATGAGCATTGAGAACTGAATGGTTCTTGATGCTTTTTTTGTCTATAGAGTCTTGGTTATGAGCGGGTACGCGGTTTTATTGAGCGTATGCGGGAGAGGTATGAGCGGGTATGTTATCTCATAGGGCGGATGCCTAGAAACTATGAGCGTTTGCAGCATCACATAAAGCGCACATCACATTCTATAGGGCAATCAAGAAACTTTATGAACACTTGTATATAAACACCATGCTTCAACTATCTTTGCCGAACAACTAGACGACAAATTGCGACAAGAACCCCTCCGTTCCTCCTATCATTCGTCATTTTCATACTTTCATTAAAAAATGGTAGCTAAAATACACTTTATTTCTCCACAATCTTCTCCACAGAATAAATCCCCATTTGAACACATATGAACATAGTTATCCACGTTATCCACAATTATATGTTTATTAGTCCACATAGTTATCCATTATGTATCCGTTTACCATTCACAGGTTACAAATGTTACTAACAATCTATCCACAAACTGTGCATAAGTACGAACGTTCCCTCTTGACAAACGAATATTCGTCTAACAAAAAAACACACAATTTGCTGAAAGTTAGCAAATTGTGTGCATCTTCATTAATTCCATGATTTTAATGACATTCCAGGTCGACCATTCATACTAGAATCACTTCGAACACCACTTTTCCACATCTCATAGCCAGCCGCGGCAATCATCGCCGCATTATCTGTGCACAATGAAATAGGTGGAACATAAAAAGGAATTCCTTCTTTTTCAAGTGCAGCAGTCAATGAGTTTCGCAGTCCTTGATTGGCAGCTACACCACCTGCTGCAATCACTTGCTTCACATCATATTCTTTTGCCGCTTTCACTGTCTTGACTGTCAGTACGTCGACAACACTTTGTTGAAAGCCCGCCGCAACATGATCATGATTGATCTTTCCGCCTTTTTGCTCGATATTATGCTTATAATTGATAACTGCAGATTTCAGTCCACTAAAACTGAAATCATACGAATCTTTTTCAAGCCAAGCGCGTGGGAAGTCAATACTTTCATCACTCGCTAGCGCCAACCGATCTACTTGTGGACCTCCTGGATAAGGCAAACCAAGTACACGAGCTACTTTATCATAGGCTTCGCCCGCAGCATCATCACGCGTTTCACCGATCAATTCGAATGAACCATGTGATTTCATGACGACAAGCTCGGTATGACCCCCTGAGACGATGAGCGCCAGCAAAGGAAACTCCATCTCATGAATCAATTGGTTGGCATAGACATGGCCTGCAATATGATGCACACCAATCAATGGTAACTGATTCGCAAATGCAAAAGCCTTCGCTGCATTGATACCGATCAACAGGGCTCCTACTAATCCAGGCCCTTCTGTCACAGTGACCGCTTCCAAATCACTTGGTACAAGCTTGGCTTCATTCAATGCTTCCTCAATTACCAGTGTAATTTGTTCCACATGTAGACGCGAAGCTATTTCGGGAACGACACCCCCGAATTGCTTTTGTTGCTGAATTTGTGACGAAACAATAGATGAAATAATTTCCGTACCATTTTTCACTATAGAAGCTGCTGTTTCATCACAGCTTGTTTCAATACCTAAAATATAATGATCTTTATCCATTAGAATTCCACCCACATGACGAGTCCATCTTCATGGTCGTCTGTATAATAGTTTTTCCTGATACCGCCTTCTTGAAAACCTAACTTACGATACAACATCCGTGCTGGCTCATTACTCACACGCACTTCAAGCGTCATGGACTTCACTTCATTCAAGCGGCACAACTCCATTGCTTGGCGCATCAGATCCTCTCCATAGCCTTTACCTCGGTAAGCCGAAAGTACGGCCACATTGGTAATATGACATTCATCGAGAACAATCCACATACCGCAATGCCCAATCACTTCACCGTCTAAATCCGCTACAATATAATGCGCATATTCATTTCCTGTTAATTCATGCTCGAAAATCTCTTCTGTCCAAGGCGTCGCAAACGATTCGAGTTCTATTCCCGCAACCGCTGGAATATCCTCATACGTCATCTTTCGGAATAGCACTTCATTACTCATGGGAAGACTCCTTCTTCACCAAATTAGCTTCTGCCTCAGTAATCCGCTTATACTGTGGCGTAAACGTATGGACCGTTTCGGGTTGGTTCTCACTTTGCGCTAGTAAGATAGCAGAAGATGCACGTGGCACATTTAATGCAAATGAAGCAATATATGCTTGCTCTCCAAGATGCTCACGAATAATTGATTCATACAATTTCACATCTTCTCCAACAAATAAAACCGTCTCTTCATACTCTTTTAACTTCTCCAACAGCTCTGCAAGTGCACAGTGCTGATCTTCTAACACATTGACCAATTCAGTCCCCTTCGCTCGATAGACACCTGTGTAAACGTTAGATCTTCTAGCATCCATTATGGAACAGATCAGACCGTTGAACAGTTGTCCATTCACCGCTAAAGCCTTTAGACTCGATACACCATAAAGAGGCTTATCAAGCGTCCAAGCTAGCGTCTTCGCAATTGTCACGCCAATCCGAACGCCTGTATACGAACCAGGGCCCTCAGAAACAGCAATAGCGTCTATTTCCGAAGGAGTAATACTAGCTTTACGACACGCCTCTTCCACTGCTGGCATCGCACATAGCGAATGATTAATCTTCATCATGCTTGACTCTTCGATAAGTAATACATCATCTTTAACGATTGCTACAGATAAAGGTGAATTTGCTGTATCTATACCTAACCATATCATGTAAAAATCTCCTCACAAATACGTGTAAATCGTTCACCTTTTGGCGTACATTCAACTCTACGGGAATCGGGCCCCGTATGATGGATGACCAATTCTAATCGATGTTCAGGCAACTCTTCTTCAATAAATTGTGCCCATTCCACCACAGAAATCGCATCTCCATAAAACAGTTCGTCCCAACCTAAGTCTTCCTCGCTATTGGCTAACCGATATACATCCAAATGATTGAAAGGGTAATCCCCTTCATACTGCTTGATAATCGTAAAAGTAGGACTACTGACCGTCCGTGTGACGCCCATTGCTTTTGCAAGCGCTTTTGTGAATGTTGTCTTACCAGCTCCGAGATCGCCCTCAAGTGTCAGAACATCAGGAGGTCTTAGATAGCTACCAATCTTGGCAGCTAAATTCTCCATCTCTACAACAGACTTAATTTCTTTCTTCCACACAGCCAACTCACCCTTCTCTTCCTATTATAGTACTAGTGTACAGAAAAACCTTGCAAAACAAAAGCTAAGAAGACAACCTTGTTTATTTACAATAAAAAAACGATTGCACCCATTAAGGTGAAATCGTTTTGGAATGTTAGAATATGGCGGTCCCGACGGGAATCGAACCCGCGATCTCCTGCGTGACAGGCAGGCATGTTAACCGCTACACCACGGGACCACTGAAAAGAAGCAAAAAAAATAAAGCCTAGCAACGTCCTACTCTCACAGGGGGAAACCCCCAACTACCATCGGCGCTGAAGAGCTTAACTTCCGTGTTCGGTATGGGAACGGGTGTGACCTCTTCGCCATCGTTACTAGACTCTTTGAGTAAAGCTTGTTCACTCAAAACTGAATAAAAGACATTGGTGTAGTTCAAGTAACTACTTTTTAATATAGGTTAAGTCCTCGATCGATTAGTATCTGTCAGCTACATACGTCGCCGTACTTACACCCCAGACCTATCCACCTCATCATCTTTGAGGGATCTTACTTACTTGCGTAATGGGAAATCTCATCTTGAAGGGGGCTTCATGCTTAGATGCTTTCAGCATTTATCCCGTCCATACATAGCTACCCAGCGATGCCTTTGGCAAGACAACTGGTACACCAGCGGTATGTCCATCCCGGTCCTCTCGTACTAAGGACAGCTCTCCTCAAATTTCCTGCGCCCGCGACGGATAGGGACCGAACTGTCTCACGACGTTCTGAACCCAGCTCGCGTGCCGCTTTAATGGGCGAACAGCCCAACCCTTGGGACCGACTACAGCCCCAGGATGCGACGAGCCGACATCGAGGTGCCAAACCTCCCCGTCGATGTGGACTCTTGGGGGAGATAAGCCTGTTATCCCCGGGGTAGCTTTTATCCGTTGAGCGATGGCCCTTCCATGCGGAACCACCGGATCACTAAGTCCGTCTTTCGACCCTGCTCGACTTGTAGGTCTCGCAGTCAAGCTTCCTTATGCCTTTGCACTCTGCGAATGATGTCCAACCATTCTGAGGAAACCTTTGAGCGCCTCCGTTACTCTTTAGGAGGCGACCGCCCCAGTCAAACTGTCCACCTGACACTGTCTCCTGCCCGGATCACGGGCAAGGGTTAGAAGTCCAATACAGCCAGGGTAGTATCCCACCAATGCCTCCTCCGAAGCTAGCGCTCCGGAATCCAAGGCTCCTACCTATCCTGTACAGGCTGCACCGGAATTCAATATCAGGCTACAGTAAAGCTCCACGGGGTCTTTCCGTCCTGTCGCGGGTAATGCGCATCTTCACGCATATTATAATTTCACCGAGTCTCTCGTTGAGACAGTGCCCAGATCGTTACGCCTTTCGTGCGGGTCGGAACTTACCCGACAAGGAATTTCGCTACCTTAGGACCGTTATAGTTACGGCCGCCGTTTACTGGGGCTTCAATTCAGAGCTTCGCTTGCGCTAACCCCTCCTCTTAACCTTCCAGCACCGGGCAGGCGTCAGCCCCTATACGTCATCTTACGATTTTGCAGAGACCTGTGTTTTTGCTAAACAGTCGCCTGGGCCTATTCACTGCGGCTCTCTCGGGCTATTCACCCTACCAGAGCACCCCTTCTCCCGAAGTTACGGGGTCATTTTGCCGAGTTCCTTAACGAGAGTTCTCTCGATCACCTTAGGATTCTCTCCTCGCCTACCTGTGTCGGTTTGCGGTACAGGCACCTCCCGCCTCGCTAGAGGCTTTTCTTGGCAGTGTGAAATCAGGGACTCTGGAGATTAATCTCCTCGCCATCACAGCCTAGTGTTATATGAGAACGGGATTTGCCTCGTTCTCCACCTCACTGCTTAGACACACAACCAACTGTGTGCTCACCCTATCCTACTGCGTCCCCCCATTACTCAAACGGCGGGGAGGTGGTACAGGAATATCAACCTGTTGTCCATCGTCTACGCCTATCGGCCTCGACTTAGGTCCTGACTAACCCTGAGCGGACGAGCCTTCCTCAGGAAACCTTGGGCATTCGGTGGAAGGGATTCTCACCCTT